>JAGQIY010001463.1 GCA_020430865.1 Myxococcales bacterium | reverse complement strand
GGTCCCACCGCCGCCACCGCCGATGTCGAAGCGGTACTGCAGGCCGATGTGCCCCGAGAACACGGTCGCCGTGCCCGCGCCTTGCGCGCAGCCGTCCAGGTCGGCGGGGTCACTCGACAGCTGATGCGCCTGAATGTCCGCTTGCGCAATGAACGCCAGGTTGGGCTCCACATCGACGTCGACGCCCACCCCAGCTCCCATCGCCAGGCGAGCGCCGTCCGAGGCGCTGCACTGGAACGACGTGGAGGGATCGACGAAGACGCTGCCCTCGGCCAGCTGCGTGCCGTTGGCGTCGATGGACTGCCAGCTCAGCCCGAACATTGCCGCGAGGAACAGCCCCGCCTTGTCGCCGCGCAGCGGGAACACGCGCCCCTGTAGCCAGGCGGTGTCAGCGAGCCGGTGGACGGACAGGCTCGATACCTGCAGAGGCGGCGTCTCCTCGGTCCCTAGCCCCAGACGAGCGTAGCCGAGTCCGACACTGAGCATGCGGTTCGGAGCGAACCACAGCCCGCCACCGAACCCCAGATCGCCTCCCGAGGCGTTGCGGAAACCTTCGGAGGCACCTTCGAGCCGACGCCCCACGCCCGCGTTGAGCTCGATGCCGAACGTCGTCTCTGGCGGCTTCGCGTCCCCGCCGTCGGACGGCGGCGTGTCCGCCATGGGAGCGGCGGCTTGCGGCGGAGGTGTCGCGGGCGGCGGAGCCACCGCGGGGGCAGGTGCAGCGGGAGCGGGCGCAGGAGGCTCGGGTGCAGGAGGCTCGGGCGCAGGAGCGGGCTCGGGCGGCGGAGCCGGCTCGGCTGGCTCCCCCGCAGGCTTCTCGCAAGGCTTGTCTGGGTCGGAGCAGTCCGCGGGGTCCGCCGGCGCGTCCGGATCGCCAGGCGCCGCATCCGCCGGCTGCTCCGGCGCCGCGTCCGCGGGCTCGTCTGCAGCGGGCACATCCGGTGGAGGCGCAGGTTGCGCCAGGGCAACACTGCTCGAGGCAATCCAGGCCGCGACAGCGGCAGCACTCAGATGGATTCTCATGCGCCGACTATCCAGCGCATCGCCCAGCTTGGCAACGCTCGTGGTGCGTCGGTCCGGGCGATCTCGGCCCGCAAGCGCCGTGGCTCGCCTGGAGTGCCATTCGGCTCGGGAACGCCGTGGCGTGCGCTCAGTTGTAAGGGCTGGAGGGTAACGAAGGCCCAACCGGCGGCTTCTTGTTCGAGCGAAGCTGACGCAGGCGCTCGACCCAGGCTTTGACCTTCAGCCACCACTGCGGCGGGGTCTGATCGCCGACATGGGCGACACGCACCGTCTCCGACGCCACGACGGCGAAATACGCCAGGACGAGCGCCAGTAGAGCAAGCGCAGACCAGGTGGGGCCGACCAACGCGAAAAGTCTGTCGAACACGGAAGTGCTCCTTTCTTCCAGCCAGCGTCGCGCGCTGGGACGTGGCTTCGCCACGCTCCAATACTGGCCAGTTGGTCTGTTTCTAACCAACTTACGCGACGTGTCAACTCGGCCCCATGACCGTGCCGCGAGCCCAATGTGACTAACTATCTAATATTACTAATTTAATGCGTCGCGTAAAATCGATGCGACAACGCCGCGAACTGCAACACCAGGCACTGAAATGGTTGTTTCGGCGCCGTGACAGAGCGCTCTCACCCCCTGCACCCTGGCCGAGCGCGGGGCTCAGCGCTCGGGTTCGAGTTCGAACAGGCTCACCACGATCACTTCCAGGGCGCGCATCACCTCGTCGTCGTCCTCGGGCGGCGGCGGGTCGAAGAAGTCATGGAGCGCCAGACCGTCCAGGGTCCCGAGCAGTAGTCTGGGGATCACCCGCGGCGGGATCTTGGTGCGGATCCCCAGCTGCGGCAGCGACTCGACGATGCCTTCGGCGACCTGCTGACGGTTGGCTTCGAACATGCTGCGCAGGGTCTGCTGGAGCTTGGCGTCATGGAGGCCCTGCGCCATCAAATCAGCCAGGACTCGCAGCTCGGGGCCCGCGTCTTTCCGCGTGGCGCGCATCTCGCTCAGTGCCCGCAGGATGCGCTCGTGGGGCTCACCGGGGGCGTCCCACGCCTCGCGGACACGCTCTCGCATGACGTCGGCGCAGTGCGCGAGCACCTGTTCGATCAGCTCGTCCTTGCTCTCGAAGTGGTAGTGGACGGCGCCTTTGCTCATACCGGCGGCAGCGGCGATGTCACTGACGGACGTGCGCGCGTAGCCGCGCTCCGCCAGAGCGCGAACGGCCGCCTCCAGCACCTGCTGCCGGCTGACTTCGCTCTTCTTGTAGGAGCCCCGAGCACGCATCGAGAAGAAGAACTCCTTACCCCGTTTGCGCGCGCGAACTCCAGCTTTCCTGGCCCTGACCCCACCTTGGTCCGAACCAGCGGGAGCGACCGGCTCCAGGGTTCGTTTGAGTGACCAGCCCGGGCGCGGCCACCGAAGCGCCGACGGCGCACGCATCGCGTTGACAGGCCCAGATCCGTTTGCCACATTCCGCCGCGGAGAGATGACCGAGTGGTCGAAGGTGCCTGATTCGAAATCAGGTGTACCGGTGACGGTACCGTGGGTTCGAATCCCACTCTCTCCGCCGGCTCAGCATTCGCTGGCTCATTCGCGGCAACTGTACTAATCGGCTCTGGCCGACGCTGCAGCGACGCCAGGTCTCCCGGGACTTGGACGCGCGAATGAGAGCCTGGAGAGGTGACCGAGTGGCCGAAGGTGCATGATTGGAAATCATGTGTACGGGCAACCGTACCGAGGGTTCGAATCCCTCCCTCTCCGCAAAGAACAACCGAGAGCCTTCTGGCAGCGGCACGGCCCCTCAGGCCACGCCGAACTCGAGCACCTCGAGCCCATCGATCTCGATGCGGATCGCGTCGCCCGCCTGGAGCGGCCCAACCCCGTGAGGCGTGCCCGTGGCGATCAAATCGCCGGGCTCGAGGGTCATGAAGCTGGAGGCGAACGCGATCACCCGAGCGATGGAGAACACCATGTCCCGGGTGTTGCCGTCCTGGCGCGTCTCACCATTCTGCGCGAGGTGAATCCGCAGGGCATCGGGCACCAGATCGGTGACCAGCTCGGGACCCACCGGGCAGAACGTGTCGAAGCCCTTCGCACGGGTCCAGAGCCGATCCTTCTTCTGGTAGTCGCGAGCCGTCACGTCACACACCACCGTGTAGCCAAAGACGTGCTGCATGGCTTCGGCCTCGGACACCCGACTCGCGCGCTCACCGATTACCACTCCGAGCTCCGCCTCGAAGTCCGTGCGCTCCACCCCGGGCGGCAGAAGCACCTTTCCGCCGGGATCTAGAATCGAGGAAGGTGGCTTGAAGAACAAGAGCGGCTCTTCCGGGACTTCACCCTGCATCTCCTTGGCGTGCTCGCGGTAGTTCTTGGCCACGCAGACGATCTTGCTGGGTTCGACGGGGGCGAGGGGCGCGCTGGAAGCCGCGACTGTCTCCTTCAGCACCTTGGCGCCCGCCCAGGGCGGTCCGTCGAGCAGGTGCAGTGCACCGTCGAGCAGCTCGACGAAGCGCGGAGAACCTTCATGCAGAACCCGGAGGAAGCGCGGCATGGCTCTTCATAGCCCGTCTCGCAGCGCGAAGCGACGCCGGCGAAGGGCCCTTGGCTGCGCAGGACGCGCACGCGCGGGCGCTCGGCACTTGTCGCCCCCGAGAGCCTCGGCGCAACATGCTGCGGTGACGCTGGATCTGCAGAGCGAACTCGACCAAGTCTACCTGCTGCCGCCAGGACAGTTCGTGTCCGCGCGCAACCAACTGGAGAAGCGCCTGAAGGCGGCGGGACAGACGGCGGAAGCCAAGACCGTGAAGGCCCTGGCCAAGCCGAAGCTCACGGCCTGGTTGATCAACTGGATCGCGCTCGCCCAGGTCGAGGGGCTGGCCGCCCTGCGCGCCGCTGGACAGGAGCTCGCCGAGGCCCAGGCAGGGGGAGACGGAGCGGCGCTGCTCGCGGCCAGCGAGCAACGCAAGCAGGCGGTGAAGCGTTGTCTCGAGCTCGCGCGCCAGGCTTGCGATGCCCACGGGGAGAAGCTCACCGCTGCCAGCGAGCGCGAGCTGGCGACCAGCCTGGAGACCCTGGCCGCCCAGCCCGACGATGCCGGAGCGCCGAACCGCCCGGGGCGGATGACGCAGCCCCTCGGCGCCGCCGGCTTCGACGCGTTCGGACTCGCCGGCGTCACCCTGATCCCCTCGACGACGACCAGCGCGCCTCTCCCCCAAGAGAAGCGCGGCAAGCGGTCGAAGAGCGCTGCACCGAAGCCACCCGAACTCAGCGCGGAAGAGCGCCGCGCCGCGGAGCGCTCGGCGCTCCAGAAGAGGCTCGACGAGGCGCGGGGCTTGCTCGAAACGCTCGGCCAGCGACTGAGTGCGGCCAGGCAGCAACTCCAGGCCAGCGAGACACGCCGCACGGAAACCCTGGCTCAGCTCCAGCGAGCGGAGACCGACTACCGGGCGGCCCTCGACGAGGCCGAGCGCAGGAAGGCGGACCTGGCTCGCAAGAAGCGAGAGCTAGAGCGCGCCGATGAGACCCTGCAGGGCCAGACCAAGGGGGTGCGGCAACTGGTGGAACAGCAAGGTTCCGCCCAGCAGGTCGTTGCTGAACTGGAGCGCAGTGTGGAGCAACACTGAAACGTCGGGGACGAGCGCCAAGGCTCAGGCCTCCTGCTTCGTCCAGCGCAAGCGCGGCTTCCGCGCGGCACCGGCTTCGTCCAGACGACGCATCCGGCTCAGGTGCGGAGCGGTCTTCACCACGTCCGGGTTCTGCTCCGCCTCGCGCTTGATCGCGGCCATCGCCTCGACGAACGCGTCGAGCGTCTGCTTCGTCTCGGTCTCCGTTGGCTCGATCATCAGTGCGCCGCGCACCACCAGGGGGAAGTACACCGTCGGTGCGTGGAAGCCGTAGTCCAAGAGTCGCTTGCCAACGTCCAGGGTCTTGACCCCCGTGTTCTGCTCGAGCTGACGATCGGTGAACACGGCCTCGTGGAGCGGCTGCGTCGGGAACGCCATGGGGTAGTGCTCGCTGAGCCGCTTCGCCAGGTAGTTCGCGTTGAGCACGGCGCGGTCACTCACCGCGCGCAGGCCCTCGGGGCCAAGCTCGCGGATGTAGGTGTAGGCGCGCACCACCATGCCGAAGTTACCGAGGAAGGAGCGCACCTTCCCCACGCTCTGCTTGCGGTCATAATCCAGGCGGAATTCATCTCCGGCGCGGAACACCACCGGCTTCGGCTGAAAAGGCTCCAGGATCTTCTTGAACGCCACCGGTCCAGAGCCGGGGCCACCGCCACCGTGAGGGGTGGTGAAGGTCTTGTGCAGGTTGTACTGCATCACGTCGACGCCCGCGTCGCCGGGGCGTGCGCGGCCGAGCACTGCGTTCATGTTGGCGCCGTCCCCGTAGACCAAGCCGCCCTTGGCGTGGACCAGCTCCGCGAGCTTGGGCATCGCGGACTCGTAGAGGCCGAGGGTGTTGGGGTTGGTGATCATCAGGCCGGCCACTTCGTCGCCTGCGTCTTCCAGCGCCCGTGCCAGCACCTCGGGCTCGACGATCCCCGCGCTGCCCGCGGGGAACGCCTGAGTCTCGAAGCCGTTGAGAGCGCAGCTCGCTGGGTTCGTGCCGTGCGCGCTGTCAGGAATGAACACCTTCCGCGGGGAGCGGCCCTGGGCGGTGTGATACGCGCGGATCATCATCAGCCCAGTCAGCTCCCCTTGAGCGCCCGCGGCTGGCTGCAGGCTCACGCAGTCCATCCCAGCTATTTCCGCCAGGATATCCTGGAGGCGGACCATGATCTCGAGCGCGCCCTGAGCGAGTCGCTCGGGCGTCTGCGGGTGCAGCCCGGCGAAGCCATTGAGCCGTGCAGCCCACTCGTTGACCTTGGGGTTGAACTTCATCGTGCAGGACCCCAGTGGGTAGAACTGCGTATCGATGGAGTAGTTCCACTGACTCAGGCGCACGAAGTGACGGAAGGCCTCCGGTTCGCTCACCTCTGGCAGAGCGGCTGGCTCCTGACGCGCCAGGACTCCCAGCGCAGCCTTGGGATCCACGGCGGGGACGTCGAGCTCGGCGATCGAAGCGCCGTGACGCCCTGGCGCGCCAAGCTCGAAAATCGGGGGTTCGACGAACTGGATTCCTGAAGCTGCTTGTCCCGGCACGGGTTCTCCTCGAGCGTGGTTGGTCAGGCGCTCGGGCTCGTGCATAGCAGCCTCCGCGGCTCTCGTGGAGGGCAGCACTCAAAGAATCAGAAGCGCCACGGTCTCTGCGATTCCTTCGCCCCAAGGGTCTTGAGACCGGAACGCGAAAGCGCCAAGGCCGAGGTCTCGAAAACCCCTTACCCTGGCGCTGCTCGGCTGTACTGGAGTGACCGGTTCAGATCCCGGGAGGGCCTTCCATGTCACCGCCTTCGTCGCCGCCACCGGCTTCGTCGCCGCCACCACCTTCGTCACCGCCACCAGCGGGAGGCGCGGGCGCTTCGTCCCAGCCGCCACCAGAGCCGCGGCGCTCCAATTCATCGGGCATCACCGAGTCGGGATCGGGCTGCATGTTCTGCTGCTTGACCGCGTCCCAGGGATTGCCCGCTTCGTTGGGACCGAGTCCCCACTCGCCGACGATCTTGTCCGAGTCATTCGTTTCCGGGCGCACGTACTTGAAGTAGCCCTTGCCGCTGCTCGTGGCTGACGGACCGACCATCCCGATCTTGTGCTCGGTCCATTCGAAGTGCATCAGGTCACCGATCACCTCACCATGCAGCTCACCCCATGCGTCGCCGTTCGCCGTTCGCCACTTGCCGCTCACGGTCTTGCCCTCCTTGACCAGGTGCAAGTAGCCGTACAGCTGGGAGAAGTAGACGCCGGTCCAATCTGCGCCCGCGGGCATGTCACCAGCCTTGACGTTTGCGCGCATCGCGCCGTCACTGGTCTTCGAGCCACAAGCCGCCTGGGTGAAGGCGATGGGAGCGAGCAAGCTCAGGCTGAGCAGCGCGGTGAGTACTCGTCGAGATGGGGAAGCGAGACGGATCATTCTGAACG
>JAGQIY010001462.1 GCA_020430865.1 Myxococcales bacterium | reverse complement strand
GACGAAAGCGCGCCGCGACGCGAAACAGCTGGCGACGCTGCTGGGTGTCGCTCTGCTTCGCCACCAGGTACACCGGATTGCCCGCGGCTCGAGCGACGCTGGGGAACGGGATGCAGACGAAGAGCAGCGCGCCTAACCCCCAAACCCGACCCATGACTCGAAGCTAGTGCTAGAAGGAGGCCATGAACAAGCGCCTCGCATTCCTCGAGCAGCTGCACAACGACGGCAAGGCTGATTCATTCGCGCTGTACGGCCTGGCGATGGAGTACCGGAAGCTCGAACGCTTGGAGGACTCCCTCGAGATCTTCGAGCAGCTGCGGCAACGAGATCCCGACTACCTCGCGATGTACCTGATGGCCGGGCAGCTGTTGATCGAGGCGAATCGCGGGAGCGACGCCAGGCGCTGGCTCGAGCAAGGCATCGCCCTCGCGGAGCGCACCGGCAACGCCAAGGCGCTCGGCGAGCTGCAGGACGCCCTCGAGGACTGCTGACTCAGCCGACCGCTGGGGGCGGCAGCGTCCAGCTCGAGCTGTCCTGCCCCTCGTCATCGGGTGGCCCTGCCTCCTCGACCTCACCGAAGAAGTCGAGGAGCTCCGTGCGACGCGCGTAGGCGTCGGCGCGCCCCAGATCGATCAGGCTGCGAGCGAACCCGCCATCGAACAGCAGGTAGCTCGCGAGATCCGCGTCGTCGGCCACTCCCACGTCGAGCAGCTTCAGCAGGCGCTTGGTCACCACCGGGCCCGCCTTCAGCTTGCCTTTCCGCAGGTAATCACCGGCGAGCTTGCCGACGCGCTCCGTGGGGCGCACGACCATCGTGCTGATCTCGCTGAAGCGGTGGCCTCCACGCAGCGCGGCCGCCGCGTTGAGCTTCTCCACGTAGTCCAGCCCGAACGCCGCTCGACCGCTCTCCATGGTGTCGTTCAGCAGGTTCACCATGCCGAGGTCGTTGTCCAGGTGATCCAGGAGCAGCGCGTTCAGCACCTTGCCCAGCAAGAACGTGGCGCCCGGAGCCTGCAGATCGGGGTTCGGGTGCACCACGCCACGCACGAGGCGCGAGGTGCCGACGACCAGGATGTGGGTCGCGCCGAGGCGGATCGCCGGCGCGATGGGCGTGTTCTGGCGCACGCCGCCGTCGACGTACAGCTGACTGCCGATCTGCACGGGTGGGAAGAGCAGCGGGATCGCCGCGGAGGCCAGCGCGTGCTGCGGGCCAATTCGATCCGCACGGATCAACGTGCGCGGCGGCGCGCGGGTCGGCAGCGCGGTGTTGGGCCCCGTCTGCATGAAGATCACCGTGCGCCCGGTGCTGACTTCCGTGGCGGAAACGCTGAGCGCCTTGAGGTGCCCCTTGCGCAGGCTGCGAGAGACCGAGCGCCAGGGGATCTCCTTGTGCACGAGCTGGGACATCGGCGCGACGTCGAACACGCCGGTGCCCTGACCGCCGCCCATCAAGACTCGCGGTAGGCTCAGCGCCTGGCGCATGCCGAAGCCGAGCACTCGATCGAGGCGCAGCCCGCTCCAGACATCGACCAGGCGGCGCACGCCGAGCACTGGATCGCTCAGGTGGGCGGCGACGAAGGCGCTGTTGATCGCCCCCACGCTGGTTCCACACAGGATATCGACGCGCGGCGGAGCTCCCCGCAGACGCGTGAGTTCATCGAAGAGGTACCAGAGCACCCCCGCTTCGTACGCACCCCGCGCACCTCCCCCCGATAGGATGATGGCTAGCCGTCGTCGCGATTTGTTGCTCACACTGCCGCACAAGCTAGTCCGTCGTAGCCCGTCAGGCCAAGCCGAAATGACTGCGCTGCTTACATCGGCGCGGGGACGCAACCTCGAGCGCGCGGTTTTCCGTCCCGCAAGCCGGATCCCTCGACTCGGGTGCGATCCAGCGGAGGCAGGGACAGCGAGGCTTGCTCCGGAAACACGACGCTCGAGTGGCCCCTCGCCGCCAGCACCGTCGCCGTCGCTGCTACGACGGCCCTCGTGTTCTGCGCTTGGCTACGGGCGCCACCGCCACTTGCGATCCGATGCTGGAAGATCGCCGATCGCGTTCCACCGCGGAAACACGCGACCTCGCCCTTCGTGCGCGAGCGGCTCGTTGGCTCCAGGGCCTCGCGCGTTCCCGGAGGGCTCTCGCGCGTGCCCGGAGGCCTCTCGCGCGCTCCCGGAGGCCTCCCGCGCGCTCCCGGAGGCCTCTCGCGCGTCGAGGAGACTTCCCAGGCCGGGCAGGCGGTTTCCCTGCGGGCGAATTGAACCTACCAGCGGGACAATCAAGGGTGAGGACTGCGCCGCGAGGGCTCATTGTTCCAGCGGGAGGGTCAAAGCTCGCGGATCTGGGGGTGAGGAGCGCCTGGGAAGCTCCGAGCCGACGTTTCGAGGCACCCGATCGGCTCCAGGCGCCAGATCACGGCGGCGCCCGGCGCGCGCCTTGGTGCAGCCAGCGATGTTGGCGATGATGAACCCCATGCGGATCCCCACGGTGTTGCTGCTCCTGACGCTGGCGCTCTCTGGCTGTGGGAGCGACGAGCCCGCGAGCGAGCCCGAGGGACCGCTGCTGCTCTCGGACCATTTCCTCAACATCGCCCACCGCGGCGGGCGCAAGCTGGCTCCCGAGCACACCCTCGTCGCGTACCAGAACGGCCTCGACGTCGGAGCCGACATCCTGGAGCTGGACGTTCACGCGACGTCCGACGGCGTCCTGGTGCTGATGCACGACGAGACCGTCGATCGCACCACCGACGGCAGCGGCGCGATCAAGGAGCTGAGCTTCGCGGAGCTACGCCGCCTGGACGCCGCGTACAGCTTCAGCGAAGACGGGGGCAAGACCTTCCCCTACCGCGGTCAGGGCATTCAGGTGCCGACGCTGGAAGAGGTCTTCGATGCTCACCCGGACACCGAGTTCGTGATCGAGATCAAGCAAGAGACGCCGAGCATCGTCCCCGAGTTCACCCGGATCGTGAGAGACAAGGGCATGCTGGAGAGGATCTCCGCCGGCTCCTTCCACAGCGCCACCGTGCAAGAGCTACGACAGCTGATGCCCGAGGTGCCGAGCGCCTACGCCCTGGGTGAGATCCTCGACTTCGTGAGCCTCGAGGACGAGTCCAGCTATGTTCCGCCCGGAAAAGTGCTCCAGGTTCCACCCGAGCAGATCGGCATCAGCATCATCAACCAGACGACCGTGGCCCGCGCCAGGCGCTTCGACCTGAAGATGCACGCCTGGACGATCAACGACCCGGCGCAGATGGAAGAGCTGATGAACCTCGGCGTCGACGGCATCATCACCGACGACCCGATCACCCTCGACCAGGTGCGAAGAAGGCTGGGAAAGTAGCCATCCCCGAGCAACGCCAGCGGGACTCGGGGGGGAGAGGAGCGCTAGCGATTGACGAACGCGCCGTTCCAGCAGGTGACGACGGGCTCGCCAGGTGCCGCTCCGCGGACCACGAACGCCTTGCAGCTCCCCCTGGTGCGCATCACGTAGCCTCCAGGCTCGAGGCCCTGGAGCTTGCTGGAGAGGTGCGCGACGCCGCAGTCCGAGAGGTTCGGCATCTCCCCGGATTGCTTGCCGCCCGCAGACTTGCTGACGTCGATGGCCATGCGCACGCCGCGGCTGGTCTCGACCTCCATCGCGCCCGAGAGGTGCACCTCGTTCTTGCTGCGCAGGCAGCCGACGTAGAACTTCACCTCGACGTCATTTCCGCGTTGAATCACGCAGCTGTCGCTCACGGGGACGCTCTCGGGCGCCGGCTCTCCCAGCCCCTGACACGCGTCCGCTGCAGCGCGCGCCGCCGCTTCCTCCCCCGCAGCGATGTCGGCGACGTGAGCGATCTCCAGGGTCATGTGGCTGTCGCTGTCGTCCACGCCGAGCGCGGGTCCTTCTTCCGGCGCTGGCGCGGCGGGCGCAGCGACCTCACGCTGGCTGGCAGGTTCAGCTCCACACGCGACACCAAGCAGCGCCGCGAACCCCATCGACAGCATCGAACGCACCGAGGGAACGTCGCCGATCGGCGCGCTGAGTTCAACCGCCCGGCAGGGTGATGGGCGCGGGTCGGGCGACGCTCGATAAACTTCTAGTGACGTCGAAGCTCGGGCAAGTAGTGCGCGTCGAAGCAGGTGAGGCGCTGCTCGGTCGGGTCGTGCGGGCTGGTGGCCTTCTTCGCGGCGCCAGGCCTGGGCGGAGTGCTCGGGAGGACGTCGAAAGGTAGGCAGGTGTCGTTGACGCTGAGTACATAGGCGCCCGGCTCGCTGGGCGCGCGTTGAATGGTCTCCACCGTCACCAGCAGCGTGAGCTGGCGCTCACCGGGCGCGTAGAGCCTGGTGCTCGCCTCGAGGATCCAGGACAGCGTGTGTTCGGTGAGCTCGTGGGTCACGTCGTCCCAGCGGAAGTCGATGCCTCCGCCCCCGAGAGCCACGATGAACACGGCTGCGTCCTGCTGCAGCGCGCAGGCGTTCGCGAACCCGACGTAGCTCAGGTCATCCACGCTGCCTTCGCAGGCAGGGGCCTCGCTCGCCGGGTGCACGCGAATCGAGAAGCGGTCCCGGCGCAGGTCCCGCTGGACTACGAGCGGCTGAGTCATCCTCGTGCGGTTCGCTTCCGCATGGTTTCCGCTTGCGCCGGGAGCGATCGGCGCTGGCGCTGCCGTTGACTGCGCAGCCGTCGACTGCGCAGCCGTCGACTGCGCTGCGTTCGGGGCCGGGGCGTGCGGTGCCTGGCGACGCGCGGCCTGACCGCACGCAGCGAGCCCGAGCGCCAGCACGGCGATCGACACCGCTCCCCTCACCCCCGAACCTGCGAACCCCACGCTGTTCGCGTTGTGCATCGCGAGCAGGGTGTCGTTGACTGGTTCACCCGAGAGCGGAGTCACGGCGTGCACCTCGATCCTGGAGCGCACGGTAGGGCTGCCGCGAGCCCGGGAGCGGCGTCAGCCCTTGACGCCATCGGCCTCGTCGGCGCGTTCGAGGCCATTCAGGCCCTCGCGATCGAGGTCTTCGTCGGGATCGGCGCCGCGGCTGGGATCGGCGTCCAGTGGCGGCAACAGCTCGGAGATCTCGCGCTCCGAGCGATCGACGTCCGCGTCGGTGCCGACCTGAGCGGTCTCGGGTCGCCCGATGCCGGTGTCTTCCGCTGGGCCGAGCAGCTCCACGACGATGCCGCGCCGCCTGAATGTTTTCCGCGCGGCTTTATCCCGGATGAAGCCCATCAGCTCGAGGGTGTACTCCGCCGCGCGTTTCTGGAGCTCGGAGGCCTGCGGCGAACCCGCCTTGCGCAGGGCTTCGCAGCACAAGGCCCGGGTCTCCAGGCCGTACTCACTACCCTGTACGGTGCCGATGGCGCCCATCGCCGTGGTCGCGAGCAGGATCCCCGTGTGCTGCTCGCCGATGTCGACCCGCGCCGCAGCCTCGACCGCCATGGCGTAGAAATGGAACGCGACGTACGCCTGAGCCTCGGCGGCTTGGCGGGCGTCGAAGGCGTGCATCACCGCCGCGCCCGAGTCGCCCGTGCGGCGAGCCAGCAAGGCGCGCAGGATCTTCTCGTGCACCGAGTCGTAGGCGCTGCTGGTCACCGCGGTTAGCGCACCGGCGTCGCCCACCAGGTTCTCCGCGGCGTCGATGTCCCCAGCCTCGAGCATGACGAAGGCCGAGCACAGCAGCGTATCCGCGCGGCTATCCTGGTCACTGTAGCGCTCGTGGGCCTCGCGGGCGCGCTTGAGGTAGGCGAGCGCGCGGGGCAAGTCGCCAAGGCGCCCGTACGACTGACCGATGTTGCTCAGGGTCTTCGCGATCTGGAAGCGACCGCCGATCGCCAGGTCGATGCGGATCGAGTCGAGGGCGAGGGCGATGGCGTCCTCGAAGCGCCCCAGCACGAACATCGCGTAGGCCAGCGCGTTCTTGGTGCGCGCCTCCTGGCGCCGGGCGCCGACCTGACGAAACACCGCGATGGCCTCGGCGTGGGCCTCCACCGCCTCGTGAACACGACCAACGCGCCGGAGCAGCGTGCCCCGGGTGCGCAGCACATCGGCGCGGCGCCGCGCCGGAACGTCGGCGTGCTGCGCCGACTGGATGGCGCGATCGCAGGCCGCCAGCGCGCCCTGCATGTCACCCAGGTCGCGCAGCATCTCGGCGACCAGCGCCTGCGCCTGCACCTGGAGCACCGCGGAGCCGCTCGCCTGAGCCACTTGCTCCGCCTTCTGCGCGGCGGACAGGCCACGCGCCAGGCGCCCATCGTCCAGGTCGAAGCGCGCTGTGCGCACCAGCGCCGTCGCCACCCACTGCGGGTTGTTGCTCTTCTTCGCCAGCGTCCGCAGCGCCGCCAGGTGGCGCCGGCGCTCCTTCCAGCGACCCTGGACACGACAGATCGCCTCCAGTGCTTCCCGCGCGGAAAGTCGCCTCAGGTCGCCCTCGGGCAACACCGCCAGGGCCCGTCGGAAGTAGCGCGTGGAGAGCTGCATCTGGTAGCTGGCGCGCGCCGCCGCAGCAGCCTCGAGGTAGAAGTCACCCGCGCGCGACGGCTGCTGCCCGCGGGAGAAGTGCCGCGCGACGATCGCCGCCGAGAGCCCTCGCGCCACGCCTCGCTCCGCGAGGTACTCGCCGACGCTGCGATGCATGCGGACCCGCTCGAGGCGGTCCAGGGCGAGGTAGGCGACGTCCCGCGTCAGCGGGTGCCGCACGTCGATGTTCCCGTCGCGCTCGTCGCAGACCCCGCGCGCACACAGTCGAGCCACCGCTTCCTCGGCGTCGTTGCCCGCCAGGAGCCGCAGGTCTTCGATGCGCAGCGGACCGCCCGCGACGCTCAACCAGTCGACGACGTTGTGCTCCTCCGCGGGTAGCTCGTTCAGGCGGTCCGCGATCAGCTGCTCGAGGGTGCTCGGCAGCGTGCCGGCGCTCTCGCCCTCACGTTCGACGCGCACCAACTCGTGGGTGTGGTCCGGGCGCTCGCGGATCTCGAAGATCCCGCGTTCGAGCAGCGCGTCCACCATCTCCAGGAGGAAGAAGGGGTTACCCGCAGCCCGCGGCAACAGATCTGCGCACACTGCGCGCACACCCTCGCGGCAGCCGAGGTGAGTCTGCAGCAGCCGCACCTGGTTGTCCGACGACAGCCCGAGGATGTCGATACGTACGATTCCCTGGAGAAACGGCGTCACACGATCGCTGGGGCGCGTCACCAGCAGCGCGAGGATCGGCAGCGAGTCCTCGCGACTCACCAGCTGGGTGAGCAGCTCGAGGCTCGGGCGATCACACCACTGCAGGCCCTCGAGGGCGACGACGAGCGGCGCCTCCACGGCGACGCGGGCGAAGAAGCGGCGCAGGCCGGAGGTGATCAGCCGGCGGTTGTGCGCGACCTCTGCCTCGTCGTCGGCCTGCGCCAGGCTCCCGGTCACGAGCTCCGCCAGGCGCTTGACGATCTCCGCGCCGTGTTGACCGTGGGCGAACTCGCCCAGCATCTCCTCCACGGTGCGGATCACCTCATCGAGGGGCTGCTCGGCGCGGGTGCCAGTCATCTCACGCACCCACTCGCCGACGTTGGCGAAGGGCAGCTCGGTGCGCGCCGGCGTGCACTCGACGCGCAGCACGCGGGCGTCGGGCGGCAGTTCCGAGAGGAAAGTAGAGACCAGCGCCGTCTTGCCAATGCCCATCTCGCCGGCGACCACGCGAGCCGTGACCTTCCCCAGCTGCCCGCTGGGGCCCGGGCTCACCGCGCGATGGTAGGCGGCGTGCAGGTCGGCGAGCTCGGCGTCGCGCCCCACCAGATCGCTCGGGGCGTGCTGCATGACCTGAAGCCGCTCCTCCCGGGTCAG
>JAGQIY010001461.1 GCA_020430865.1 Myxococcales bacterium | reverse complement strand
GAAGTCGCTCTACTATCGTTGATAGTAGTTTTGATGGCGGGCTTCATTTGCTGCGTGAGTAGCGACATTCGTCCTCCGGGTCAGGGCAGGCGCGTGGCGGCCTCAGCCACTTCGTGGACGAGATCCAGGGGCAAGGTCCCAGATCCGTGCGGCAATAGCGCGATCAGTCCACACAGCGCCGCGAAGCCCAGCGCGACCAGGCGCTGCAACCGCGGCTCGCGCACTCCGCGGCCACGCTTGCCGCCGGCGTAGGCCAGCAGCAGCTCCACACGCAGCCTCAAGAGCTCGAAGGAGCCCGACCCCAGGCCGGGGGAGGCGCTCGGTACGGGTGTGCGCGCCGCGACCAGCAACGCCTCGGCCAGGGCAGCGCCACAAGCGCCGCCCTCCACGGCATCTAGATCACAGCGGCTCTCTCGGTCGAAGAGCCAGCGACTCCGCTCGTGACCCAGCAACCAGCGGCCCAGTGGATTCAACGCGAGCGCCCACCACAAGAGCAAGTAGCGCAGTGGATCTCGCTGGCGAACGTGCCCCGCTTCGTGAGCCAACGCTGCGACCAACGCCTGGTCGTCCAGGAGGTCCAGCATCGCCCGCTGGACGACGACCCGGGGGCGCAAGAGGCCCACGCTGGCGAAGGCGGGACCCGGAGCGTCACTCACGCGCACGCGGCCGCGCAGGTCCTGCAGCAACGGCTCCGAGGCGATCAGTGCAGACAAGCGCGGGCCTGGCGCGCGTCCTCGAAACGCCACTCGCCACTCGTCGGCGACCCGCGGCAGCGCCCACAGCGCGACCAACAACGACAGGGCCAAGGAGAACAGCGCCGGCTCGGCGCACCAGCGCTCGGCGTGGTGGACGATGGCGCAGACGTCGTGGGGCTGGTTGGGCTCGGCCTGGTGGATACTCGCGGAAACGAACCAGACGATGGGCAGGGCGCTGGACCCAACCAGGGTCCAGTAGCGGAGGTTCACGGCGCTGCGTCCCCGCTCCAGGCGCCGGACCCCGAGCAACACGACGCGCGCCAAGAAGGCAGACACAGGCAACGCGACGCCGAGGACCAGCACCGGCCCGAGCAAGGGGAACGCCGCCTCGTTCACTAGCTGAGCTCCTTGCGCCGGGCCCGGATCAGCGCCTCGAGGTGATCGAGGTCGGCGGCATCGGCCGACCCGACGCTCTCGGCGAGCAAGGCCAGGGTCTGACGTCCTTGGCCGACGTCGATGGTGTCGAGCACCTCTCGAGCCGTCTGCCGCAGGAGCTCATCGCGAGAGACCCGTGCAGCGTAGAGGAAGCGGCGCCCCTCGCGGTTCCGCTCGAGCAGGCCCTTCTCGTGGAGGCGCACCAGCGTCGTCATCACCGTCGTGTAGGCGATGTCGCGCGCACGCTCGAGATCCACACCGTGATCGGCGCCGGCGCGACCAGCGGCGGCTCGCTCGACGCGTCCAACATCCTCAAGCCCGCCCTGGCCGGCGGAGCGCTGCGCTGCATCGGCTCGACGACCTACAAGGAATTTCGCAACTATTTC
>JAGQIY010001460.1 GCA_020430865.1 Myxococcales bacterium | reverse complement strand
TGAGCCGGGGTTGGGGGTGAGGGAGCATCTCGAGTCTCGCCGCGTGCCGTGGATTCCCCGGGGGCCCCCGCTTCGCGCGTCGGCGCTTCGCTGAGTCGAGGTGGCGCATCGGCCTGGTAGCCTGGCGGCGCGTGAGGGTGCTCCTCGTTGCCGTGAGGCAGCGAAGTGACACCGGAGCGAGCAGGCGCCGGCGGTGCAGGGGCCGGTGACGCCGCTGGCGCTTGGGCGGCGGCGCGTGAGTCCGTCTCCGGTGCTGGTCTGGGGACCGACCTTGGAGGCTCGTCGGCGCGTTCAGGGTTCGAGATGCCGCTCGGACTTGGACTGCGCGGGTCGCGATTTCGGGGTCGGCTCGCTGCTGGAGCGCCAGGACGACGCTCTACCGCACCACCGCGTGGCGCGGCGGACAGGCGTCGCTCCAGGGCATGCAAGCGCTCCACGAGGTCGTCCACGGGGAGCAGCGGCGGGCGCCTCGCGAGCCGCACCAGCAGCATCTCCAGCGCGGCGCGCGGCGCGGCGCCGCGTACGACTTCATCGTATCCGCGCGAAAAGCCCTGATGGAGCCGGATCAGGTCATCGGTGCCGCCTGCCGCGGCTAGCTGCTTGACGTCCCGCAGCTCCTCGTCAGCGAGGTCCAGCAGCCCGCTCGGATCGGACACGACCTTCGCCACGACCAGGTCGCGCAGCAACGCCAGTAGATCGCGAGCCACGTGGGCGATGTTGTTCCCGCGCTCAGCCAGGCTCGCGACGATCTCCAGGCAGCGCGCAGAGTCACCCTGGACGAGTGCTCGCGCGATGTCGTGAAGCACCTGATGGCTCGCGACGCCGAGCACTTCTGCAACGCTCGTCGCGGTCAGCTCCTGATCGCCGAACGCGATCACCTGATCGAGCAGGCTCATGGCATCCCGCATCGAGCCCGCTGCTTCGCGCGCGATGATCGACAGCCCGGCGTCTTCCGCAGGGATCTGTTCGACGCCGAGCACCTCACGCAACCGCCCGACGATGAGCTGCGAAGGGATCAGCTTGAAATCGAAGCGCTGGACACGACTCAGGATCGTGATCGGGACCTTGTGCACCTCCGTGGTCGCGAAGATGAACTTCACGTGGGGCGGCGGCTCCTCGAGCGTCTTCAGGAACGCGTTCCAAGCGTTCTGCGACAGCATGTGGACCTCATCGACGATCACGATCTTGTAGCGATCGCGCTGCGGGCGATACGGCAGGCTATCCTGCAGCCGTCGCACTTCATCGACGCCGCTGTTGCTCGCGCCGTCGATCTCCAGCACGTCCACGTCCTTGCCGTCCGTGATCTCGAGGCAGGCGGCGCACTTCAGGCAAGGCGCTGCGGTTGGGCCGGGATCAACGCCGGGCTCGACGCTCCCGGGCTCACGCATGCAGTTGAGCGCTTTCGCCAGGATGCGTGCGGACGTCGTCTTCCCTACCCCCCGAACCCCGGTGAAGAGGAACGCATGGGCCACCCGACCGCTCGCGATCGCGCCGCCCAGGGTGCGCGCCACGTGGTCTTGCCCCACCAGATCCGTGAAGCCCAGGGGGCGATACTTACGGGCCAGCACCACGTAGCTCATCGTTGCTGGCAAGTAGCAGATCACCCGCCGCGTCTCCAGCCCGCGCTCTCGTAGCGCTCCGACCGAGGGGAGCTGTTATGCTGTCGTGCGTGAGCGAGACCGCGATGAGAGCATGGGGTGAGACGATGAGCGCGCGTCTGGTGTCGATCAGCGTTGCGCTGATCGCCTCAGCGTGTGGATCCGCGCCCGCGCCCGTGAAGGAACCGCAGCCCGAGCCCGCGCCAGTCGTGAGTGCCAGCGCACCTGCACCCGTGCCGAGTGCCTCCGTCGCCGCGCCGCTGACTCCGCCCGCGCCGCCTCCAGTCCTGACGGAGCTCGAACCCCACTTCGCGCCCTCTGAAGATCTCAACCTGGAGATCGAGTTTCCGGTCGTGGGTCAGCTGATCCCGAGCGCCAAGGCGTCGAAGTACAAGATCCACCTGCAGCTCGCAGGGCAGGCCAGGGGCAAGCACGCGCGGGTCGCCGTGCGCCTCGACGACAACCAGCCCAGCGTCGTCGATCCAACCAAGCCAGTGGTGCTGGGCAGCCTGCTCGATGCCGACGCCGAGCTCGCCGCCGGACAGCACGTGCTCTTCGCGGTGGTGCTCGACGAGCAAGGACGACCCTGGGCGGCGAAGCCCGAGTGGTCCCGCGGTCCTGCTGCGATCGTGCGCTTTGGCATCGACACCCGGGAGGTCAGCGCGGGGCCCCTGGTGCGCGTGTTGTCGCCTCGCGGGACCTTCAACGGTGAGGAGTCCGTCAAGGACGCGCGCTTCGAGTTCAGCGTCAATCCGCCCCTGGGAAGAGGCCCCGCCGCGCAGGCTCGACTGCGCGTCGAGGGCGAGCAAGGTGAGAAACTCGAGCGGGTGGTCCGCGACGCGCGGCCGTTCGCGATTTCGGGCCTCGCCAGTGGGGACTATCGCTTCGAGATCGAGCTCCTGGGCCCCGACGGCCAGCCGCTCGACACCCCGGGGTCTCGAGACGCTCAGACCATCACCGTGAACCTGGACGCACCCGAGTAGGGCGCCCGCCTGGCGGCCCACGCGGTGCGCTTCGATCGCCAGGAAAGCGTGTATGGTCAGAGGGGGGAACCTTCCCTTCAGGCTCCATGAACTCTCCCTTCCTGTGCGGCATGGCCTTCGCGTGGGCGCTGGCGAAGATCGCGGTGGGCGCATTCTTCGTGCTCACCTACGCGTATCGGCGTCGCGAGGCGGAGTATCTGCTGTTCGGGCTGCTGTGCTTCGCCGTGGCGCTCGACTCCGCGGGGATCGCGCTTGCGTACCACTCCCTGGATACGAGGCAGTGGTTGCTGGCGGCGCGCTTCGCCCACGCCGGTGCGATCGCCGCGGGAGCGCTGAACTTGCACTTCGTGATGCGCTACACCGGCGTGGAGAGCAAGCGGCTGATCCAGGTCGCCTATGGCCTCGCCGCGCTGTTCCTAGCCCTGGACATCGGCAACGTCTGGTTCGAACCGGGCACCGTGCAGGTCCTTCACTCGGAGGTCTTCCGGCAGCCCGTTGCTCATGCGGTCGCTTCCCCCCGGCTACTTCCCGCAGCCTTCTATCTGGTGGTGGTCGCGGAGTTGATCGGTGGCTTCGTGCTGTTGCTGCGGGCGTTCCTCACCGGGCAGCGGGAGGCTGGATGGGTGATGGTGGGCAGCAGCGTCCTGGTGCTGGTCGCCATCAACGACATCCTGCTCACGACCGGAGTCTTCCCGAGCGTCTATCTGGTTCCGCATGGATTCCTGGTTTACATCTTCGCGATCGCCACGACCCTGCCAGCGCGCTATCAGTCGGCAGAGAAGGAACTCGAAGCGGCCACCGTCGATCTCGCTGAGGCCACACAGGAACTGCGCAACAGCTACGTCGAGCTGCAGGTGGTTCAAGACCAGCTCACGGGAAAGGAGCAGCTGGCGCAGGTGGGTGAGCTCGCGGCGGCGATCGCACACGAGGTCCGCAACCCGCTGGCGATCATCGTCAACGCCACGGCCAGCCTTCGGCGCCCCGAGCTCGCGGAAGACGATCGCACGATGTTGCTTGGCATCGTCGAAGAGGAGGCGGCGCGACTCAATCGTCTGGTCACCGACCTGCTGCGCTTTGCTCGTCCGGTGAAGGTGAATCGTTCCCCCGTGGCGATGGCGATCCTGCTGCAGCGAGCCGAGGCGCGTCTGCTGGAGGGGTTCGAGCTCGACCTGGAGATCAGCGATGACCCCGACGTGCAGACGGTCTGGGCCGACGCGGGGCTGCTGCCGCTGGTCTTCGAGAACCTGGTGTCCAACGCGTGCCAGGCGATGCGCGACGGGGGTCGTGTGAAGATCTCCGCTGGGGTGGTGGAGCACGCGGGGCGCGACATGATCAAGGTCACGATCTCCGACTCCGGACACGGCATGGACGAGGACGTGATGAGTCGGGCGACGGATCCCTTCTTCACGACCCGCCCGAGCGGCACGGGCCTCGGCCTCCCAATCGTCGATCGCATCGTGAAAGCCCATGGAGGACACCTGGAGATTGACAGCTCGCCCGGCGAGGGTACGGACATCAGCCTGTTCCTACCGGTAGGCAAGCCCGACGACGACGAAGAGGAACTCCCTCCCCACCTCCGAAGACTGATCGATGCTGCACGACGCAAAGCCTGAAGCCCCGACGCCCGTTCCCCAATCATCGACGGAGGTCACCCCGGCGCCGGAAGCCATCGTCGCCGCCGGGCGTCAGGCGTACGGGCGCTTCTCCACCACGCCGGCTCGCGCCAACCTGCTGGATGCGCCCTACCTGGGGTTGCCGCGCGGAATACGTTGGTGGCGACTGAAGGAGTGGCAGGCCGTCCAGATCAGCACGCCAGAGCTGTTCATGAACCTGGCGCTGTTCGACGCAAAGTTGATGAGCCTCGTGCAGATCAAGGTCTACGACAAGCGTCGCGGGCAGAAGCACGTCTTCGAGCGCAAGCTGCCTCCCATGCGTCTGCAGGTCGCAGACAGCCTGCTCGACTCCCACAACGGTCATGTGGGGCGAGACGTCGTGCTCGCGTTCGACAATCACGCGCGGGCCGGTCACCTGGATGTGTTGATCGACCTGGAGAGCCAGGGAAAGCGGCCACGCATTCACGGCAAGTTGCGGCTGCTCCTCGAGCGTGGCGCCCCCCATGTCGTCAGCATGCCGCTGGTTGACGGTGGGATGTATTCCCACAAGGGAATGTTTCCGGTGACTGGACGTCTGGTCATCGGTGACGAGGCTCACGAGCTGAGCGGGGATCGCGCGCTGGCGCTGCTCGACGATCACAAGGGCTACTACCCCTACGTCATGCGCTGGGACTGGCTCACCAGCGCGAAGGTCGATGACTCGGGCGTGGCCTGGGGCTTCAACCTGACGCGAAATCAGTGCCGGGAGCCCCTGCGCTACAACGAGAACTGCGTCTGGCGGGGAGATCGCTTCGGTACGTTGCCAGCGGTGAGCTTCGAGCGACGCAACGTCGGGCGCCCCGACGAGGTGTGGCTCGTGCGCGACGAGCAGGGCCGCGTCGACGTCGAATTTCGTCCCACCGTGCCGGGGGACGTACGCGTGAACGCGTTGCTGGTGGAGAGCCGTTACCGCGGTCCGTTCGGCCACGTGCGAGGGCGACTCGCCGCGGAGGGGCTACCGGATCTCGTGCTGGACGACTGGTTCGGGATGGGCGAGGACTTCCACCTGCGCTGCTGAGTCAGGGTTGGGGGTGAGGTCAATCGGGGATCGCCCCGACGAGCGCCGTCGGGACCTCTGACCGGGCCTGCGCATCGGCCCACGAGAATAGTTCCGTGAGGCAACTGTCACCTGTTGGGGTCGGCTTGGCATTCGCACGCAAGGTGGCGATGCCGTCCAGGTTCTTTGCGACGATTTGCTCGTAGCGCGCGCGAAACCCGGGGTTCGTGGCTTCAGGCGCTCCCGCATCCAACATGCGCCGGTAGAGCTCGGCCACCGGAACGAAGGCGTGCACCGCCAACAGGACCCCGTAGAGCGGACGAGGATCGGGGCGCACGGGCGAGGCAAAGAGCGGCGCGAAGGCGTTCTCGAGCAGCTTGTCTCTGGCGAACAGTGCGTTGATCTTGTTGTGACAGAACTCATGAATCAGAGCCTCGCTCAGGGTCATCGAGTCGGGGTGCAGGCTCACGTAGGCGGCACCGATGGCTTCGGCGTACGACGCGGAGAGGTGTCGCTCGGCGTCATGGCCCACCGGGTGATAGCTCTGCATCACCAGCCGCATCTCGTCGGCGAGCTCAGGGTAGTAGCGCTCCACCTGATCGAACGCCGAGCCCAGCGCCTGGCTCCACTCCTGCGTGCTGCGCCCGCCAAGGTCCAGGGCGTTGCCCTGCTTGTCTGGGTGCGCTTCCTGGTCAGCCAGCGGGTTGTTGTCCGCGGTGACCAGCGCGATGCCCTCGGCGAGCGGGAAGTGCACTCGGCGTATCCTCAGGGTATCAGTGGAGCGCTGGGGTGCAGCGCCACTTCCGATGCTCGTCAGGGTAGCGAAACTCAGACATGTCTCTGCTCCTTCGCTGTGGCTCACCAGCTCTCCCTGCCGAAGGCCCAGAAGCGTCGCGGTCGGACGCTCGATGACCACGCCCAGGGCCGCGACGTAGAGCTCGGGCGGAGCATGCCTCAGCGTCACTCCGCCCGCGGGGAGCTCGTCTGCAAGGGCCAGCTCGAACCACAGCACGGTCGCGAGCTCGCCCAGCATTCGGTCGAGTCGGCCGACGTCTCCCGCGCCCCAGAGTTCGCCGTGCAAGCAGCGGACTAGCACCGAGATGGAGGGGCGTCGGAGCGAGGCGTAGACCAGGCCCGCCTTCGGCGTCTTGAGCAGCCCCAGCAAGCGCGCGCGCGCGTCGGTGAAGCTGTCGAAAACGGGTGCGGCGAAGCGACCCATGGGGATCTGTGAGAGCTCGCGGGCGAGCCACTTCAGGTAGGCGCCAACGACACGTCGAGCAGTCGTCGATCCCGAACGAGGAAGCGTGAAGTCCGCGGGTGCTGCGAGCAAGCTGAGGGCCGACATCTCTCCGAAGCATGCCCCACGGGGTCGTGAAAGACAGCTCCCGATCGCCGTCCGAGCGACACGGCGCCGTGGCCGCCCCGTGAGTTCGCACTTGACCAGCCCGCGTCCGGGTTCGACGCTCCGCGCATGCCGAAGCGAAAGCGCTACCTCTTCGTGTGTGTGAATCGCCGTCCTGACGACAATCCGCGCGGTTCCTGCGCGTTCAGCGGATCCGAAGCCATTCATGCGCGGCTGAAGGAGCTCTTGAAGCGGCGTGGCCTGGCGAAGACCGAAGTGCGGCCGTGTAGCTCGAGCTGCCTCGACGTATGCTGGGCGGGGCCGGTGATCGCGGTGGAGCCCGACAACTACTTCTACGGGCGAGTGAAGCTCGAAGACGTTGAGGAGATCGTCGAGGCGCTGGAGCGCGGCGAACGCGTCGAGCGCCTCGTGCTCGCGGAGGATGACTTCATCGATCCCGCGCTGCTCAAGCGCAAGTGACTGCTCCGGAGGAACCCATGCAACGACTCGACCCCAAGACCACTGCCCTGGTGATCGTGGACATCCAGGACCGACTCGCGGCCGCCATGCCTGAGGACCAGCTGACCCAGGTGGTGCGTTCCGCACGGATACTCGCCGAGGCGGCGCGCTTGCTGGGAGCGCCCTTGCTGCAGACCGAGCAGTACCCGAAGGGGTTGGGGCCGACGCTGGCGCCCGTGAGCGAAGCGCTGCAGGGCAGCGAGGTAACGCGCTTCGAGAAGCTCTGCTTCAGCGCCTGGGACGCTGAGGGCTTTGCCGAGACGCTGGAACGCTCCAAGGCTCGCGCCGCGGTCGTCATCGGCATGGAGAGCCACGTGTGCGTCTATCAGACGGTGCGCGATCTCGCGGCTCGCGGCTTCGAAGTCCACGTGCCCGTCGACGGCGTCAGTTCGCGCCGCGCCGATCACCACGACGTGGGCGTGGCGCTGTGTGAGCGCGCCGGAGCGGTCCCCACGACGTCAGAGACCGTGGTCTTCGACTGGCTCGGCAGGGCAGGTGGCGACGCCTTCAAGCAGCTCTCCAAGCTCATCCGCTGAGCGTCCAGCGCGCCCTCGCCCCCCGATCCAGGCTCCGCTCCGACCCTCGCCAGCAACACTCCGGGTTCTCTGATGAAGACTCCGGGGCCCCGATCCCGACCTCCAGCGCGCGCCGCGTTTGCCAGATTGTCACAATAAAATCCACTGATATTCAGTGGTTAAGCTGCAATGCAGATCTGAGTTGACGACTTGTCTTTGCATGACAAGGTGTCGCGTATGACTGACAGCGTGGCAACCTTGACCCCGGTCCCCGCCTCGGAGGCGCCGGCTCCCGCCCCCATCGCCGAGGACCTCACGGTGATGGTGGTCGACGACGAGCCCTCGAACCTGGCGAGCTTGCGCAAGATCTTCGAGCGGGATCAGATGCGGGTGTTCACGGCGGAGAACGCCAAGAGCGCCCTCGACGTGGTGCGACGCCACCGCGTGCAAGTGGTTCTCACCGATCTGATGATGCCGGGCACGAGCGGCGTCGACCTGCTCAAGGCACTCAAGGAACTCTCGCCAGACACGGAGGTCGTGCTGATGACCGCGTATGGCACCGTGGAGACGGCGGTGCAGGCGATGCGGGAGGGGGCGTACGACTTCGTGGAGAAGCCCCTCAAGCGCATGCAGATCGTCAAGACCGTGCGCAAGGCGGCAGAGCGCTTCAGCCTGGTCGCCGAGAATCGCTCCTTGCGCAA
The DNA here is from genome assembly GCA_020430865.1 of Myxococcales bacterium. Next base: position 524 of record JAGQIY010001460.1, on the reverse strand, counting down.
GGAGATCGAGCTACTTACCACGCGGGAAATTGTCGGCCAGAGCGGTGCGCTGCGTCGAGTGCTCGAGATCGCGACACAGGCCGCGCCGTCGATGGCCACGGTCCTCGTGTTGGGGGAGAGCGGCACCGGCAAGGAACTGATCGCACGCTACATCCACAGCAAGAGCCAGCGCGCCACCGGCCCCTTCGTTGCCGTCAACTGTGCGGCTATCCCCGAGTCGATCCTCGAAGCCGAGCTGTTTGGGCACGAGCGGGGCGCGTTCACCGGAGCCGTGGGGAAACGAGAAGGGCGCTTCGCTCGAGCCCGTGGAGGAACGCTGTTCCTGGACGAGATCGGTGAACTCACGCCGCAGGTCCAGGTCAAGATCCTGCGGGTCCTGCAGGAGGGCGAGTACGAGCCGGTGGGCGGCGAGATGGTGCGAGCAGACGTACGCATCGTCGCGGCGACCAACCGTGATCTCGCCGCAGAGGTCGAAGCTGGAAGGTTCCGTGAGGATCTGTACTACCGACTCAACGTGATCGCCG
>JAGQIY010001459.1 GCA_020430865.1 Myxococcales bacterium | reverse complement strand
GAGGCCGACGCTCGCCTCCCACGGTTGACGCATGTTGCGCGGAAGCCAGATGGAGTTCGGGTCGGTCCCGCCCGGCCCGAGCACCAGATCGCCGTCAGCGTTCTCGGTGACCTGGCTGGCGGCGTCGACCTGAGTTTCTACGCGGAATTTAAACGCGGCTCCGACGCGGAACGGCTCGTCGTCGGGGCGCCACAGCGCGCCGACCATGGGGGCGAACCCGGAGGTGGTGAACAGGTCCTCCGAGGTGCCGTCGGGGTTCTCGCGAGCGACGATCAGGCCCACGTTGCGCAAGCCAGCGCCCAGCGCGAACTGGTTCTTCCAGAAGCCGTACGCGGTCACCAGGTCCAGCTCGACGAACTGCGCGACCAGGTTGCGCTGCGAGTCCGCCGTCTCGTCGCGGCGCGAGAGGCTGAAGTTGGCGAATGACAGGCTCACGCCGTAGCCCCAAGCGCCGTCCTGGAGCACCACGGCGGGGGTGAGGAAGAGCAGGCCGTCGCTTCCGGCGCTGACATCCGTCGGGCCCTCCCCGGTGTTGTAGAAGTCGTTTCCGCGAATCGAACTCGGGAAGGTGAAGCCGAGGCCCAGATCGTAGTCGAAGGAGTCGACGGACCAAGGCGTGCGAATCGCGGGGGCCGCGGGATTCTGTGACATGCCCTCGACGCCTTCTGCGATGGCCGTGTATGCGCCGCCCAAGCCGATCACCCGGGAGCTGGCGGTCACCGGGCCTTGGTAGAGGTCCACGGTGTACTCGCTGGTCTGGATCTCGCTGCCTTCGTCCCCCAGCGGGCCAGCCGCCAGCGAAGGTGTCTGCCAGGCGCACAGTCCGATGCCTGACGCGAAGGCGACGGCGAGCCGCGCGGGGGATCCCGCGCCGGGCCTCACGTCTGGCTCCGCTCTCGTCGCAGGCGAAGCTCCGTCGAGAGCACGCTGATCAAGATCCCCACGGCACCCAGACAGAACACCACCAACATCGGACCGACTTGGCCGACCACTGCAGCCACCAACGTCAGGAACACGAACGTGTCCCGCTTGAACAACGGGCCGATGTACGCCATCAGACCTTCGCCGCTCGAGGTGCTCTGGCTCAGGGGGTACTTGAGCAGGTCACCCGAACCGATGCGGTAGAGGTAGCGATACTCGAGCCCGCTCGCGGTGGCGCCACACACCACCGTGACCACCCCCGCGATCAAGTAGAGCAAGTGCCCCGAGCTCGAGTAGAGGCCCCAGGCCGAACCGGCGAAGAAGCCGTAGTTCGTCAGATCGTCCCCCACCGTGTCGAGCCACTCCCCCAGCAACGAGCCGCGATAGGTGACGCGGCTCATCTCACCGTCGCAGCCGTCGAGCACGCTCTGGGCCTGGAACAAGAACGCGCCGAGCAGCAGATCCCAGTATCCGCCGCGGGTCGCGATGACCGCGCCGGCGATGCCGATAGCCAATATCCCCAGGGAAACTTGATTGGGCCTCAGGGGAGTCTTCACGAGCCAGCGGCTGATGGCCAGGGAGATGTAACGGTTGAGGTAGCGCGACGTCCAGCCGTCCTGAGGCTTGCGCAGCGCGCGAAACAGTGCCCGCTCGGCGCGTCGCTGGCTCGCCCGGTCGTCCACGGTGAACGGCTCGAAGCCCCAGGGCGGGGCGTGCTCGAAGCGCTCGCTGCGCAGGTCGATCTGGCTGACTCCTGCCTCGCGGATGGCCTTGAACAACCCGCGGTGCACGACGCAGCTCGCGCCAACGACGACTCGATCGACGCCCCCGGGCAGCTCCGTCAGCAGCGGCAGCTCGAAGCGCGGATCGGCGAAGAGCGGCTTCAGCCGCGCCAGGTCTCCACCGAGCACCACTCCGCTGGCTCCGGCGCCCTGGGCGTCCAGCCCAAGGCGCAGCGCCAGGGGAAGCCCCGCGACTTTTCTTGCGGGATCCCCCGTGCCCTGCTCCAGGACCAGCACCCAGCTCATGAATCAGGTAACCTCTCGGTCATGGTTTCCAGGGCGTGGGTGACTTGCTTGTTGGGGGTGGTGCTGATCGGCGCCGCGAGCTGCAGCAGCGACGACGCAACGACGTCGGGCAGCGGCGGGAACGGTGGCGCAGGCGGGACGGGAGGCACGGGGGGCTCGTCGGGGTCATCGGGCTTCGACGTCCAGTCCGTCTATCACGTTCCCGACAGCTTGGACGCATTGTCCGACGGGACCTTCTTCGATCACCCGTGGCCCAGCGACTTCCGTCTGGACAGCGACGGTAGCATCCACCTCGAGGGCTACCCCAACCCTCGCTCGGTTCCCCTGTTGCGGGACTACGTCAAAGCGATGAAGGGCGTGATCCACGGCTTCAGTCCGGTGGCCGCCGGCTATCTCCGCTTCAGCGGTTCCATTGACGAGAGCAGCCTACCTTCGGGGCCCCTCGCCTCCACCGAGGCCACGAGCAGCGTGCAGCTGATCGACGTCGATCCCGACTCACCAGATCTCGGCAAGCGCTGGCCAGTCGCGTTGCACTGGCAGGCCGAGGCTGGGGTGTACTGGCCTGAGCACACACTGGCGTTCATGCCCGCCTTCGGGCACCCGCTGCGCGGCGCCACACGCTACGCGCTGGTCGTGACCGACGGTTTGCGCGCGGAAACGGGCAAGCTCGGTCCCGCCGATGAGCTTGCTGAGCTGGTCGCCGCCACGGCTCCAGCCGAACCCGCGGCGCTCGCGAGTCACTACGCTGCCCTGCAGCCGACCCTGGACGCCCTGGACACGGCGGGCGTCCAGCGTCAGCACATCGTGCACCTCGCGGCCTTCACCACCAATGACCCGACCGCGGAGACGCAGGTGTTGGCAGACTGGGTCAAGCAGAACTACCAGGCTCCCAGCGCCAGCGCCTGGGAGGCGAAGGACCAGGTCGCGGGGGTGATGGACGTCTACGAGGGGATGTACGGCCCCTCACCGGATTTCCAGCGCGGGGAGATCCCGTTTGCGAGCTTTGGCGACGGCGGGGAGCTGACCTTCGACGCGCAGGGAACGCCAGTGGTGCAGCGCGAGTTCGACCTGCGCTTCGCGCTCACCGTGCCCGACGCAGCGGCCTGCCCCATGCCCGAAGACGGCTACCCCATCGTGCTGTACGCCCACGGCACTGGCGGCAACTACCGCAGCTTCGTGCGCTCCGGACACGAGGGACCGAAGCTCGCCGAGCGCTGCATCGCCACGATGGGCATCGATCAGATCTTTCACGGCACCCGCCCCGGCGCGGACAAGGGCAATCCGGAGGTGCTGTTCTTCAACGTCTCGAACCCCGTTGCCGCTCGCGCCAACGGGCCGCAGTCAGCCATCGACGTGACCCAGCAGGCGCGGCTCTTCACCGAGTCGAAGGCCAGCGTGCCCGCGAGCGTCAGCCGTACGGGCACCGAGATCCGCTTCGACACCAGCCGCCTGATGTTCATGGGGCACAGCCAGGGCGGTCTGAATGGACCGATGTTCCTGGCGGTGGACGACGCCGCGCGGGGCGCCGTCCTGAGCGGCTCCGCCAGCCTGATCAGCATCACGCTGCTCGAGAAGACGGAGCCCGTCGACGTGGCCGCGCTGGTGCGCAGCGTGTTCTTGGCGCTGTCTCCCGCGGAGCAGAGCGAGCTGAACGAACTGCACCCGGAGATCTCGCTGGCCCAGACCATCGTCGACCCGACGGACCCCATCCACTACGTGCCGATGATCATCCAGCGGCCCCGCCCCGGATTCGCGCCCAAGAGCATCCTGATGACGGAGGGCGTGAACGCGGACGGCAGCGGTGACTCCTACGCTCCTCCGCACGGAATCGAGGTGGAGGCGGTGGCCATGGGTCTGTCGCCGATCGATCCCGTGGTTCGCCCACCGGCCGAGCTCGCCTGGTCTCCAGACCTCGCGGCGTTCAGCGTGCCCAGTGCGGGCGTGAGCGGCAATCTCGCGGGTGGCCTCGCGAGCGGCGGCCTCAAGCAGTGGGTGCCTCAGGGCGGAGACGGTCACTTCGTGATCTACAACATCCCCGCGGCGATGGATCAGTGCACGGGCTTCCTCAGGAACCTGGCAGACGATCCGAAGGGGCGCTTGCCAGCGCCGTGAGCGGCGCGAGGGCGCCTCGGCTTCGATCAGTGAGCCGCCCCCTGGGGAGCCGCCTATGCTAGACCGAGGATCTCGATGATCGAGCTTGGCTGGCACTGGATCGTGGACGCCTTCGACTGCGATCCGCAACGACTCGCTGACGTAGCGTTGCTCACGCGTCTGCTCGGGGAGGTGCCAGACGCGCTCGGCCTGAGGCGCGTGGGCGAACCCCAGGTCCACGTCGACGAGGCCGAAGAGCCGCTCGTGGTCGGTCTGGTGCTGCTCGCCGAGAGCCATTTCAGCATTCACGCGCGTCCGCGCCAGCGGGTGCTACATGCTGACCTCTTCTCCTGCGCGCGCTTCGATGTCGAGCGCTGCCTGCTCCAGCTGAGCCAGGCATATGGCTTCAGCGAACACCGCGCCCACTTCTTCGAGCGCAGCCTTCCGCGCGCGCCAGGGGCCAGCGCGAGATGACGGCTCGGACGCACCGCGTGGCCGAGTTCCGTGCGCTGGCGGGTAGCGGGTTGGCTCCCGAGCTGATCGCGGCGCGGGTGCGTGGGCTGTTGCCCGCCGCGCTCGCCGAGCGCGTGGTGTGCCACGAGTGGCAGCCCCAGGGTCTCTCCCTGATGTGCTTCTCCACCGAGTTGACGTTCACCTTGCACACCTGGCCGGAGCACGGAGCGTGCGTGGTCGACGTCTTCCACTGCCCCAAGCGCTTCGATGGCGCCGCCTTCCTGAGAGACCTGCGCGCGCAGAGCGGCTGGGCGCTGATCGCCGAGCGGGAGTTTCCTCGCAGCGCCAGCGGTCGCTGATCGGATTCGGTCGACGACGGGCACGCGGGCGATATAGTGCGCCACCGTGGCTTACTCCTGTCAGTTCAAGTGTTTCGCTGGTTGCGAGGGCTCATGGCCCGTCACCGTCCCGATGTACCGCTGTCCGACGTGTGGCGGCTTGCTCGAGGTCGCGCACGACGTCGAGGCGTTGCGGGATCGCAGCGCCGCCGCCTGGATCCGCCTGTTCGACGAACGCTACAAGGTCACCCAGTGGCCGTACGGCTCCGGAGTCTGGGGCAAGCGCGAGTGGGTCATGCCGTCGCTTTCCGACGATCTAATCGTCTCGATGTACGAGGGCGGAACGAACCTCTTCTGGGCCGATCGCTACGGTAAGCAGCTCGGGGTACCGGAGACCTGGGTAAAGCTGTGCGGAAATAGTCACAGCGGGTCCTTCAAGGATCTTGGCATGACGGTGCTGGTGAGCGTGGTGCGCCAGGCCATCCAGGAGGGGCTGAAGGTGAAGGCGATCGCCTGCGCCTCGACGGGTGACACCAGCGCCGCCCTGGCCGCCTACGGCGCCGCCGCCGGCCTGCCGGTGGTGGTCTTGCTGCCACGAGGAAAGATCAGCACGGCGCAACTGGTGCAGCCGCTGGCTCATGGCGCGCTGGTCCTCGGACTGGATACGGATTTCGATGGCTGCATGGCCATCGTCCAGCGCCTCGCCGAGGAGGGCATCGTCTACCTCGCCAACTCGATGAATCCCTTGCGCATCGAGGGCCAGAAGACGGTGGCCGTGGAGATCGTGCAGCAGTTCGACTGGCAGGTGCCCGACTGGGTCGTGCTTCCTAGCGGAAACTTGGGGAACGCGTACGCGCTCTATTCCGGCTTCAAGCTGATGCGGGAGCTGGGGCTCATCGACCGCTACCCGCGGCTCGCCGTGGCGCAAGCGGAGAACGCCAACCCCCTTTACCGCGCCTGGACCGCGGGCAAGAAGTCGGTGGATCCCATCACCGCGCGGCAGACCCTCGCCACCGCCATTCAGATCGGGAACCCCGTCAGCGCGCCTCGCGCCCTGAAGGCCCTCGAGGAGCTGAACGGTGTCGTCGAGCAGGCGAGCGAGCAAGAGCTGTGCGACGCGGCTGCTCGCGCGGATCGCACCGGTATGTACACGTGCCCCCACACCGCCGTGGGCCTGGCGGTGCTCGAGAAGCTGGTGGCGAACGGCACGATCAAGGAGACGGATCGTGTGGTCTGCGTGTCGACGGCCAACGGCTTGAAGTTCACCGAGTTCAAGGTAGCGTTTCACGAGGGCAAGGTGCCCGGGGTGGACACCAGCCACAGCAACCCCCCGCTGATGCTCCCCGCCGACTACGGTCAAGTCGTCGACGCCATCTCCGCGCGGCTCTGAAGCGCACAGCACAGCGAACGGGGCGAGACATCGCACCTCGCTGAGTCCAGCGTGAAGTCACTGCGCCTCACCCCCAAAACCGCGAGCCGCTCTGACGAAGGAGCGCGGTGCGACCTCGGTCGCTGGCGCGTTCAGTCGTGCACAAACGCAAGAGGCCCTCGCACTGCGTCGAGGGCCTTTTCCGTGAGGAAGTGACTCAGAAGCTGAACTGAGCGAACCCGCCGCCGCCTTTCGGCGAGGCGTAGGGCGCGACCTGCCAGCGGGCCCAGCGCTTCTTTTGCGCCTTCTTGGCCTCGCTCACCGGATCGTCGTCGCCCGAGGTCAAGAGCACGACGCCGGTCACGCCGAGGGTGATGGCGACGCCGAATGCCATGTCGGCGATCAGCGCGTTTCGTTCCACGTCGTCCGCCGTGTCGTTCGTGGGGTTGTCATCGAAGTCGCTCTTCGAGCCGAGCGCCTGGATGCCGAAGATGGTGCCCACGACTGCGCTCGCCCCCGCGATGCCCAGGGTGATGTAGGCGGGGAGCTTGCTCCGCGGCTCGGGCTCTGGCTCCGGCTCCGGGGTGACTGGCGCCGGCGCCGGTGCCGGTGTCGCAGGCGCAGGCTCGGGGGCGGCCTCCGTGAGCTCGACGCTCTGCTCGCCGGTTCCCGCGGGCGTCATCTCCACTTCGATGGTCTTGCGCTCGAAGCCGTTGGCGACGATCTCGATCTGGTGCTTGCCCGGGGCGAGCTTCAGATCCATGGGCGTCTCGCCCATCTGTGCCTGGCCGTCCACGGTCACCGCGGCGCCCGGGGGTACCGTCACCAGCTTGAAGTCGCCAGGGGTCTTCTTCAGCTCGGCGAGGCGGGTCTCAGCGTCTTTCGACTTCTCCTCACCCGCACGCTCGTGGTTCGGGTTGTCCATGAAGGTGCTGTAGGCCTCGATCGCTTCCAGCACCTTGCCCTGCTTATCTAAGCTCTTCGCGATCCAGTACTCTGCGTGGGGGGTCGGGATGATCTCGTACGCCTTGCGGAAGTTGGTCTCCGCGTCCGCGAACTCGCCGGCGTCGAAGGCCTTCTCGCCCGCGCCGTAGGCGGCGCGCGCTTCCTTCTTCATCTTTGCCGTAGGCGGCTTCTTCTTGGCTTCCTTCTTCGGTTCCGCCGCGGGCTTCGCGCCCTGGGCGGCCGCTATCGGAGCGAAGGACATGCTGGCGACTGATCCGGCGAGGACTGCTGCAACCAGGCGAGGAGCTAGGGAAAGACGGGCGATTTTTCGCATGAGGCCTCCGCGCGGCCAGACTGCCGCGTGCCCGAGAGGCTAGTCCGCAGGTGGCGCTCGGGACAAGCCCGGAAGCGTCGGAAGCGGCTGCGACTTGGTGACACGAGCGCTTTCTTGTCGACGCAAACCGCATCAAATGCGTCGGTCGCGTGTACTCTTGTCAGCATCTCGGGCGGGTGGGGGACACCGCACGGGTTGGCCTCTCAACCGACAGCCAGAAGCATGGCTGAGACGCAAGACACCGAACCGAACGCCGAAGCCGATGAGGGCGCGGAGACCACCGACCGCCAGACGCTGCCGCCGGGCTTCGTGAGTGTCGCCGCGCCAGGCTCCGCGGGCGCGCTCGTGGGTGCTTGGCTCGACGGCACCCGGGCCTCGAGCTTGCCGCGTCGTGCGGGGGCCCGGGCGGAACAAGCGTGGCTGCGTGGGCGCCTGCAGCAGGCCCAGCGTAGCAAGGATCTGGAGCTGGAGCGCGTGGCGTCCGTGCAGCTGGCCCGTGCGCTCGCAGCGCGAGGCAGCGAGCTCGACATGGCGACCCGCCTCGCGCGTCGCGCGCTGGTCCTTGGTGAAGATCCCCAGCTGCGCGAGGAGCTGTCCGGGTGGTTCGCTGGCTTGGGCGAGCCCGCGCTGGCTGCCGCCACGTTGCGTCCCGCGGCGATGGATCGCAGCCCCGAGCAATCAGCGCTGATCCTGACGCGCATCGCGGTACTCGAAGCGCGCGCGGGCTCCCCCGAGAGCGCCGTCGACGTGTTGTCCGACGCGGGTCAGAAGGCCCCAGGCGACGCGCTCATCCTCGAGCTATTGGGGGGGATCGGCGCGTGGGCGCCGAACGCCATCTCCCCTGCGCGGGCAGCGGACGCCTACGTCGAAGGCGCGCGTCGCAGGGAAGCGCGCGGAGAGCGCGCCGCAGCCTTCGAGGATCTGCTGCGCGCCTTCGAGCTGTGCCCGCAGTCGGCCATCGCCGCCGAGCTGCTCGCGCAGTCGCTCGCGGCGCGTGGGCGCGTCGGCCCGGCGGACGAAGTGTTGCGCGAGCACGCCCTGGCCAGCGAGCGACGCGCGTTGTCGACTCACCTTGGCCGGCTACGGGACGCGCTAGGGGCGGACGACCTGCCTCGGGCGCTAGCCGCGGGGCTCGACGCCGGGCTCGACCTGGAGCTCGATCCGGATGCCAGTTTCCGTGCGGTTACGCACGCCGAGGGCGCATCCAAGGGCTTCGATGAGGTGCTCGCGCGTGCCGGACTCCACGAGCTCCTGGCGGCGCGGCTACAGCTCGGCCTGGAGCAACAGAGCGGGGCTGGTCGCGCCCGGCTCGGGCTGGCGCTGGGGCGTCTCTACTCGGGCCCGTTGAACTCGCCCGAGCGCGCCGTGGACGCCTGGATGGCGGCGCTGGTCGCGGATCCGACCAGCGAAGACGCCAAGCTGGCGCTGCGGAGTCACGCGGCGGCGACCCGCGATCAAGCCCCGCTGGTGGAGGCGTTGATCCGTGTGGGACGCTGCATCACGCCGGGGGATGCGTCGACGCCGGGGGCGGACGGCATCGAGAGTTGCCTGCGCGAGCTGATGGTGATGGCGGAGCAACGCCTGAGCGATCCGACCCTCGCGGCCTGGGCGCTCGAGCGTCTGGCGACCATCGCCCCAGACGCCGAGCTCGACGGTCAACGTGAGCGGCTCCGCCCGCGCGCCCGGCTGCAGCAGGAGGCGACACAGAACGCGCGCAGCGCGCTCGCCGAGGCCGGAGACGCTGGTCGCGGCGCGGCGCTCCGGCGCCTGGTTGCTGCGCTTCGGTTCCAGCCCGAAGCCGCCGACGAGCTGGTGGGCTTGCTCCGGGAGCTGAGTCTGGCCGAGCCCGAGGAGCGCGTGTGGCGCGCGCAGCTGGAGCGGCTGCTCGAGCGAGAGCAGCGTCAGGACGAGCTGGTCCAGCTACTGGAGTCGCAGCTCGAAGGGGGCTCCAAGGCCGAGGCGGAGCGAGCGGCTCTGCGGTTGTCCCAGCTCCGGCGCGCCTCCGGGGACGCCGTGGCCGCCGTGCGCTACCTGGAGCCATTGCTGGATGGTGCAGGGCAACGCGCGGCGTGGTGCATGATGCTGCT
>JAGQIY010000154.1 GCA_020430865.1 Myxococcales bacterium | reverse complement strand
CCAGCGCTGCCAGCAGCACCGGCAGCGCCAGCGCTGCCGCCGAAGCCGAGGCTCTTGGAGTCAGAACCGCCACAACCTTGCGCCGCAGCCAACGCTGCCAGCGCGACCACCGTCTTCAAGCCCAGAGTTCGCACGAGCCCTCCTACGTTCACCGTGGGCTCCACCTTTCCGGAAGCCCGACCGGAGCTTCGCACAAAAGCGTCGTCCGAGATCCAGCAAGCCGCGACGAGCTCCTGGCTCGCACGCCGGATGCCGGATACTTTGAGCCTAAACTATCGAAGTTGCAGGGCTCTGCCTCTGGCTCCCGGCGCGGACGGAGCCGACTCGTGTTCCCGAGCAGACCAAGCCGCCCAGCCTCCTTTTAGGGGTACACACAGCGGAACCCGATGTGAGGCGCTCGGAAGCCCTCCGGAGACCCGCTCTCCTCCAGTCGCTCCAGTGACCAGCTCTTCAGCTCCGCGGCCCCCCGTGAGCGGAAGGAACCACCGCGAGCCACGTAGCTGCCGTCCGCCTCCCGGGTCCACTCCGCGACGTTCCCCGCCAGGTCGAAGACACCCTCCGGGGTGGCGCCGTCTGGCATCGTCCCCGTCAGCTCGGGTCCCCGCGCGTTGGAACCGCAGGGCCCGAGCACCCTCCCAAACACCGCGCGACGACACACCAGCCCTGTGTTGCCCCAAGGAAATCTGCGTCCCTGGACGCCCGCCGCCGTGAACAACCACTCGTCGCTGCTCGGCAGGCGCCCGCCATCCGCGCGACACAGATCGCCCGCCTGGGTGGGGGTGACATCGGTCACCGGTCGGCCGGGCTCCTCGTCGAGCTTCCCTTTGCACTTGCCGCGGGCGACGCACAGGTTCCAGCGCTGCGCCGTGACCTCGAACGCGTCGATCGAGAACGTGGGGACCTCGATGACCCGTGCGTCGACAACGCCCTCGGCCTCCCAGTCGCTGGGGCCCAGCTCCAAGCGACCCCCGGGGATCTGGATGCGCTTCGCGGGAGCCGCGCAGCCGACGTGCGCGACTCGCGACACCCGCTGCATGTTGGGTGGGCAGTTCGTCGGCGCGTCCATGCACGTATCCCCGAGGATACGTTGACCCTCTCCACAGCAGCGAGGCCCCATGGCGATGAGCCCTGGGGTGCAGCGCAGCGATGCCTCGCGTTCGCGGATGGCTGCCCACACCACGAGCCCGCCGATCCCGATACTGATCAGGACGGTGCCAACGCTGAGAGGTAGTTTGAGCTCTGGGCTCATGCGCGGCGGAGGGTAACCCCCGAACTCGGGACATGCTCCCACTTTGGCCAGCTTGACCTGGAGTGGTGGGATGGGATACTACACTAGTAACTCAAATTCGAGTCACTAGTGTAGCGACGGCTACCCGGAGACCCAGAATGTCGTGTAACCGCAAGTTTTCATTGGTTTTTATCCTCCTGGCAGGGAGCTTGAGCGGAGCCTGCGCTGCGCCCGAGGAGGTGATCGACCGGCGCGCTTCGGAGGTGGAGGGCGCGCTGGAGCTGAGCTTCGCCGCGGACTTCTCGGAGACGCTGAACGGCTCGCTCGAAGCGGGCGACAGGGTCTCCATCTCGTACGACCCGGACCGCACCCCCTGCACCGGCTTCAAGTATGGCCAGCCAGCCTACTCCGTGCTGGCGCACTGGCGCATCGACGCAGGCGAGGTCCACACCGTGCAAGTGGCGGGGTTCGAGAGCCATCCAGGCGCCAT
>JAGQIY010001458.1 GCA_020430865.1 Myxococcales bacterium | reverse complement strand
CAGCGACTTGGCAGCGCCACCATCCAGCAACTCCTCGGCGCCGTTCATGAACCGCCGCCGCTGCGCACCGTTCAGCGCCGACTCAAGAAGCTCTGCGACAAGGGCGGCGATTCGGGCGTGTAGGCTAGGGCCCTTCCGCGGCGAGCCACGGCACCAAGCGGTCATCCAACGTCCTGGTGGCGGTGGAGTATGCCTTCCTGAGTCATGGAACGGGGTGAAGCGTTCGTGGCATGGTGCGGCGCGGATGAACACGCAGGCGCCAATCCCTTCCGAGTACCGTGGCTGGTGGCGGATCACTGAGACTTCGCAGTGGTCGAGCAAGTTTCTCGACTCGCTCGGTCCGGCGCTGCTCTCGCTCACCGGGCACGGCGATCGGCTGCGCATGCACTGCCTGCTCGCCTACGTGAACTGCAAGCCGACGAAGACGGGCGTGTCGTTCACCTGGGAGGGCGCGTGGGAGTACGACTCGATGGCGGGCACGGGCCGAGTCACGCTCGGCAAGGACGGCCGCTCTCAAGGGATCGATTCGGATCAAGGACCGCGACTCGAGCACGTTCGTCGCAGTGCGTGCCGAGGCGCCCGACGTGCCGATCAGCGAACCACCGAGCTATCGAGACAAGTGGCGACGCCGCTGGTGACACCGCCTGAGATAGCGGGCAGCGAATGAAGTGGGCCGAGTCGTGGAGCGATGGGAGGGGTGAAGCTGTTGGGCCTCGCCGAGGTGCTCGGTGGTGTCTGGGCGTGCACGACCAGCGGTGGACGTGACGCTCGCTCGCGGAGTACCTTCGCTTCGTGGCAACGAAGAAGGCGACGAAGGCTCCCAAGAAGTCGACCAAAGGCGGTTCAGCAAAGAGCCCGATCGACTCCTATCTCGCGGCCATCGAGCACGTCACCGCACGCGCGACGCTCACGCGTCTCTGTGCGCAGCTCCGTGAGCTGCTTCCCGAGGCGACCGAGACGATCAGCTACGACATGCCGGCCTTCCGGTTACCGAGCGGAAAGATCGCCGCAGGGTTCGCCTTCTTCGGGAAGAACTGCGGGTACTACCCCCACAGCGGCAATGTCGTCCCGAAGCTCGGCGCGCTGCTCGAGGGGTACAAGGCGACGAAAGGCGGCATCGCGTTTCCGCCCGACAAGCCGCTGCCGAAGAAGATCGTGAGCGCCCTCGTTCGCACGCGCCTCGCCGAGATCGCCGAGAAAGAGGGCGCGCCGAAGAAGACCAGCAAAACGACCACCCAGACCGCGATCGCCAAGAAGGCGACCACGAAGAAGGTGACCGCCAAGGCGACCGTCACCAAGCCCCCGGCAGCGGATGCAGCCAAGAAGCCGCGCATCTTCGGGATGTCGTTCGCGAGCGTGTACCCGCTCTACGTGCAGAAGGTCGAGAAGAAGGGCCGGACCCAACAGGAGGTCGACGAGGTCATCGCCTGGCTCACCGGCTATCGCGGCAAGACCCTGCAGCGCGCCATCGATCGGAAGCTGGACTTCGAGGCGTTCTTTGGCGCCGCACCTCGCTGGAACCCGAAGGCCGAGCTCATCACGGGGGTCGTCTGCGGAGTGCGCGTCGAAGATGTCGCTGATCCGCTGATGCAGAAGATCCGCTACCTCGACAAGCTGGTCGACGAGCTTGCCAGAGGAAAGAAGCTGGAGAGCATCCTTCGCCAGTGAGCGGCCGGCGCGTCGCTACCATCCTGCCGAACCAGGCCGCGCATCCGCGGCTCCGCAGATCCACACCGTGCAGCTGACGTCGCCTTCGATCGACGGTCGCCGCATAGGCAACCAGAGGGTTGCGCGTATGGGGAGCCTGGACTATACGCAACCCAGAGGTTGCTCATATGACAGACAGGATCGAGAAGACGACGACGCTGAAGGCTCCGCTCGCGAAGGTTTGGAGAGCGATTGGCGACTCGGCGGCGTTCGGAGCGTGGTTTGGGATGACTCTCGACGGACCGTTCGTCGAGGGTCAGACGGTCATCGGCGCGATCGCGAAGACGCAGGTGGACGATGCGATCGCCGCACACCAGGAGCCGTACGTCGGGATGCGCTGCGAGCTCCAGATCGAGCGTGTCGTGCCTCGCAAGCTCCTCGCCTTTCGCTGGCATCCTGGCGCCGATCCCGACCTGGAACCGAATGCGCCGACGACGCTCGTGACGTTCGAGCTCGAGGAGGTTCCGGGAGGTACGCGCCTGACCATCACCGAGTCGGGCTTCGACGCGCTACCGCTCGAGCGTCGTGCGAAGGCCTTCACGGAGAACGAAGGCGGGTGGGAGATCCAGCTGTCGCTCGTCGGGAAGTACCTCGAGCGAGAGGTGTGAAGTGGCGTCCCGGCTGACTGCCTCGGCTCCCGTGTTCGCGGCCTTGGGTGATCCGCATCGCATGATGCTGGTCTCGCGCCTCTGTACGAAGGGGCCGCTCTCCGTCACCGCCCTGACGAAGGGAACCCCGATCACGCGTCAGGCGGTGACCAAGCACCTCCGCGTACTCGAGGCGGCAGGGCTCGCGCGCTCCGAGAAATCGGGACGCGAGACGGTGTGGGCGCTGGACGAGCGCCCACTCGCGAAGGCGCGTGACCACCTCGACCTGATCGCACGGCAGTGGGACGCGGCGCTCGATCGCCTGCGTGCGTTCGTCGAAGAAGACGACTGAAGCGCCCGCCTCCTCGGGGAGCTTCCGGGAGACGCGTGAGATCTCCGAGGACGCATGAGGTGCTGGGCACCGCTGGTGAAGGGTTTGGGGGTGAGGGTGTGCAGCGCGAGGCCGCCTTTCGTTCTCGACGTCCAGTCATGGCGGGCTGGCGCAGCTAGGCAATTGAAACCGCTAGCTCAATCCAGCGCTCGACGTCCGCCTTGGGCGCTCGCCAGTCCAGGTCGAGTTCGTGGGTGAAGTAGGCGTCGGGCGACTCCGCACCCAGTGCCGCGTTCAGCTCGCAGTAAGTCTCGAACGCGGCGCGCATCCCCGCCCGCTCGGCATGGATGTCTCCAGCACACGCCTTCATGCGCGCAGGCAGTTCTTCGAACAGATCCCTCAGCGCTGATCTCAAGGCCGCGGGTCTTGGGGGCGTGACCTGCGCTCCTCCGCGCAGCGCGTCGCGGATTGCCCTGGTCTCCGCCCGGGCGTGCGGCCAGCTGGACAGCAACGGCAGGCCCTCACTTTCAATCCACTCCGCGTGGCGCTCCACCCAGGCATGGGCGGTCTCCGCCACCGAACGGCTGCTGAGCAGCGCCGCGATCACCCGCAGCGTGCCCGGAGCGCGGATGGCGCCGATCTCGGCCAGCGTGCGCTCCTGCTTCCACTTCGGATTGCCCCGCAACTTGCTCACATCGCATTCCGTGAGGAAGTCATGTCCCAGCGCATATACCAGCTGTGCATCCACCCAGTCGGTCGGCCAGCGCGCAACATGCGCGCGCAGCGCCGTCAGGTCGCGGCGCGCGAGGCTCACGCCCAGACGTCCAACTTGCTCAGGGATTGGCGCGGAGTCGTCAGCACACGCGCGCAGCACCGCCGTGTAGGTTGGGAGCCTTGGATTGCCGGCGAGCATGGGCGACGTGAGCTGGCTCCAGCGCGCCGCCGGGAGGCGATGGCGTAGCCAAGGCAGCGCTAGCGCGACCCGAGCGTAGCCGGCGCTCACGCTATCGACCTCGGCGACCCGCCTACTCCAGCGTTTGAGATCGAGCGCTGCGACGCAGTGCTCGACTACAGCGCTGACCACCGCCTCGGTGCCCAAGTAGGCCTCCAGCAAGAACAGCACCTCGCGGATCCGAAAGTCATAGGTCTCCCCGACCTGGGACAAGCGGTCTCGCAAGATGCGCGACATCAGCGCTTCGTCCACCTCTACGGGGGCTGCCACCGCCGCCTTCACCTCATCCGGCTGTTGGAACGGGTGAAACGGATAGGCCGACAGCACGCGCCGGGCGATCTCCCGCGGAACCACCGTGGGCAAATAGGGATCCACGGCGCGGGAGGCCTTGCGTGCCTCCCGCCTCGCTACGGTGAGCGTGACAGGTTCATCGCTGAGCACGCGCAGGTACGGCCAACCTCGGGCGAACAGCATGTCCAGTCGAGGGCTGAACGCGAAGACCCCTGGGGGCCCGCCGGGCGTCAAGAGCTGCTGCTCACCGAGCGCGAGCCGGTTGGGCATGCCTCATCCGGCTTTTAGCTGATTGAGGATCGCGCCCACGTTCGCATCGATCTTTGACTCGAGCAAATCTCGCTGATCTGCCTTCACGGTGATGCAGAACCAGTTCTTGCGCTTGGGGATGGCTGCGTACGCCATGCGCGGGCTCTTGAACCCCTGGATCTCCGGCATGCGCTCCTTCGTGGCCAGCACCTCCACGTAGAAAGCGTCGTCCTGGACCTCCAGGGCCGCGAAGAGCTTCCCCTTATAGGCGTACTCGAATCGCGTGTCCTTTTGCGTTTCCGTAAGGTTTGGATCGAGTCCGAACCCGCTGAAGTTGTTGCGAGTCTGGAGCAGCAGCTTCTCAACTTTGGTAAGTCTTGCCATGTGTGTCTCCAGGCAACTCTACCAAACTTCACTCTGGCCACACCACCCGCACCACTCAGCGGCGCGGGGGTCCGCGACGGGTGCCGTCTGCTGCCCTGGGTGCCATGATCGCCGCCGCCCGCGCAGCCTCCGCTGCTGTGGGCGGACGACTCGCCAAGCCGCCGCCCTGGGTGTTGGAACACCGCGGGCAGTGGGGGTAGATACGGACCACCCCGGAGGTGTTGCCGCGAACCGCGTCGCCGGCAGCCACGTGACTCAAAGGTGGCTGGTGGTCCTTTCGCCAGTGCCCAAAGCTGCCGTCCGCGGCCTCGACTTGCGCTCGACTCCTTCCACAGCTGTGGCACCCGTAGGCGTCACCCGCAGCATCGACGGTCGCGGTTGTTCCCGCGCGAAAGCCGCGTCCGGTGCGCTCGGTATCATCCGCCACCACGTAACCAGGCACCGCCTCGGTACCGTTGGTCGCGTTGTAGCCTGGAGCGGTGAGGTAGGTGTGAGTGTCGTCAGTGGACATCGTCGACGGGTTCGGACGCCGTGGACGCGGGGGATGGCCACGACCTGCCGTCGCGCGACCGCCGGGAGGCTGGGCCATGGCCAGCCCCAACGGATCGACCCACAGGTACGGATCTCGGACATAGTCCCTGGGATTCAGCGTCCCTTCTAGCTCCAGAGGATCGCGGCTGACATACATCCCGGCTCTCGGCTCGTACCAGCGGAAGCGATTGTAGTAGAGCCCGACGTCGGGGTCGTCGAACTGATTCACCATCCGCGCGGTAACAGACAGCTCATCTTTGGCGATCGTGTACACCCCATAAATGCTGCGTTCAGCCGCGAACACCTGACGCCCTTGCTCATCGAAGGCGGCCACCACCGCTCCGCTTGGGTCATGGGCGTAGAGGTACGCCCGATCTCCGCTGGCGCTGGAGTCGATATGCCCAACGATCTCCCACGAGCCATCACGGCGTACATAGGTGCGGGTCGCGCCGCCGACGCGGTCCACCTCCCGCAGCACGACTTGGTTGCTCCAGATGTAGTCCGTCGCGGAGACCAACTCGTCCCCTCGGAAAACGCGCTTGCGCATCCTGCGTCCCCGCCCGTCATAGTCCATCTCCACGCGATGCTTCGGCGTGACCACTTCCAATAGGTTCGTGCTAGTGCTCCAGCGATACAGCCACTCGCCCTCAGCAGTTTGCCGCGCGGCAAGCCGGCCCTCGGCGTCATACCGCCAGATTTCCCCGCCGACGCTGATGGGCCGCGCCAGGCTGTCCAGGACCACGTCGGGAAAGCGCGGCGACCCAGCGGCGTCGTAGCTGAGGCTCTCCACGTCGACCGCCCCCGACCGCTGCCGCGTGCGAGAAAGCACTTGCCCGAACGCGTCGTGCTCGTACTCGATGAATGTACCGTCCGAGTGCAGCTCGGAGACCAGCCGTCGCGAAGGCCCGTAGTGGTAGTTTCTCCACCAAAAGCGGTTCGGATCGGCGGCCGCCGCCGCGTTCTCGAGGCTGACCGCGGGTGAGCGGCGCGCCAGCGCCGTGGTGCTGAGCCGTCCGTTGTCTGCGAACGCTTTGCGGCTCACCAGCTCTTGCCCCAGGGTATCGATGGTCTCGTTGCCGCTCGGCTGGTTCAGCACGAACAGCACCGATCCCTGTGTGACCCTCACGTCGGTGTCGGTTTTCGTTTCACTCTGCAGCGGCGGACCCACACTGGGGCTGACCACGGCCACTCGGCCGCCCTTCCATCCGATCGCCACCTCGTGGTCACCCTGAACTTCGCGCACGGGTTGGCCGACGCCGTCGAACCAGGTCTCGACCAGGACGCTCGAGTTGTCGATGCGCGTCGCGCCTGAGCCGACCAAGTGGGCAAGCTCGACGCTCTCCCCATCGGCGTACTCCATCCCCGCGAGCTGACCCTCCGCGTCGTAGGACAAAGTCGTGACGCCGTCGGGGGTCTCACAGCTGATCATACGACCCATCAGATCCAGCGCGCCACGGAGGCGCACCCCTTCGAAGGTGTCGGAGCCGATGGCTCGATTCTCAAGATCGAAGTACTGCGTATAGGTCTGTCCACGAGCGTTGCGGACGTGCGTCAGGTTGCCCTCGACATCATACCGGAAGTGAGTCACGTCTCCGCGTGGATTCACAATCTGATAGACCCAGTTCAGGCCACCGTACTCGTAGCGCCACACGGCTGCCCCTTCGCGGATGCTGGTCGGCTTCATCAAGCCGTTGTAGGTGACCGAGATCTCGGTTCCATCGGGCTGGCGCTTCCACACCACCTCGTTCATGCGGTTCCAGAGCCACTCAGTGCGCGCGCCTTCGGCTGACACGTAGCTCGTACGCCT
>JAGQIY010001457.1 GCA_020430865.1 Myxococcales bacterium | reverse complement strand
TCGAGACGGTACCTGACGAGATCCCCCTGGAGCTGACCCTGGGTGCCCTCGATGTCGGTGGCATCGACAGGGCGCTCATTTCCGCGTGGTACGGTCCAGAGACTGCTCCCGCCGCCCGAGGTGCGCTGATTTCGAACGACGAGGTCGCCGCGCTCGTGGCGCGTGCTCCGCAGCGGCTGATCGGTGTCGCCGGTGCGGACATCCGCCGCCCGATGGAGGCTGTTCGTGAGCTACGTCGGGCGGTGAAGGAGCTGGGCTTCAAGGCCCTGCGCTTGTTGCCCTGGCTGTGGGAGCTGCCGCCCGACGACCGCCGCTACTACCCGCTCTACGCGGAGTGCGTCGAGCTCGGCGTGCCGTTCTGCTTGCAGGTGGGGCACGCGGGGCCGCTCAGACCTTCGGAGCCGGGGCGGCCGTTTCCGTACCTGGATCGCGTGGCTTGCGACTTCCCGGAGCTCACCATCGTCGGCGGTCATATCGGCTACCCTTGGACCGAGGAGATGGTGGCCCTGGCGACGAAGTACCCCAACGTGTACATCGACACCTCCGCGTACAAGGTGAGTCGATACCCCGAGGAACTGGTACGGTTCATGCGCGGGCGGGGGAGAGAGAAGGTGCTGTTCGGGAGCAACTTTCCGATGATTCAGCCCCAGGCTGCGCTCGAGCAGCTGGATCGCTTGGCGCTGGACCCCGAGGCGCTCGAGTCGTTCCTTGGCGGCAACGCCAGGCGCGTCTTCAGGCTCGGGTGACGGCGCCGTCGAGCGAGCCCCCCACATCAGTCTCCGTAGGGATTTGGTGGTGCCTCGACGACGGGCTTCTTCTTCTGCGGGGGCTTCTCGCTCTGCTTCTCCGCGGGGGTCTTCTCGCTGGACCTGCTGGGGGACCGAGTTGCCGCAGTGGGGCTCGCGCCGGCGGGGCTTGGCGCGATTGCTGCGTCGGCCAGGGGCAAGCTGTTCAGATCGAGATCTGCCTCGTCGATCGCCGTGGTGGTCTCGGGAGCTGCTGGAGGGGTTGCCTCGGGCTCGGGCAGAGTAGCGAGCGCGGACTCTCGAGGAGTCACGGTGCTCCTGGCGGTTTGGTCGTCGCCCAGGGCAAACAGCGCGATGCCCGCGCCCACGCACACGATCAGCGACGCAATGCTGATTCCCACCAGCAACGAGGCGCTACGACTGGGTTCGCGAGGCTTCGTGGGAAGGGGATTGGAGACGCTCACCGAGCCCGTCGTCGAGGCGGCCCGGAGCTCGACGGGATTCTTGAGTGCCTTGCGTGGTCCAGTGGCGTCGGCGAGGCTTGGGCGCGAGGCTCGGATCTCCGGGTAGGCGGGGATCACCGGCCGCTGCACGCCGTGGGTATCGGGGACGCTCGGCGGCGCTGGGTGCGGCGAGAGGAGGTGAGGATCCGAGAGCTGGGGCGGAGCGTGGAATGGCGACGAGGGCTGCCCGAGCGAGGCCATGCCGAGGGCTTCGGCCAACGCGAGGACGGCTTCTCCAGCGGATGCGTAGCGCTGCTCAGGGTCCGCGTGGGACGTCTTGAACAGCCAGGCGTCGAAGGTCTGCGGCAGCCGAACGCCGAGCTTTGCGGCCCGCTGGGACGCGGGTTCCTTGGGGCCCTGGCAGGTGCCCTTGAGGAAGCTGAGGAACGACGTCGAGTGATCGCGCTCCAGCGCGAAATAGTGGTGCCCCGTGAGCATCGCGAACGCGATCAGTCCGACGGCGTAGATATCCACCGCAGGGGTTATCCGACGCGAGGACTTGAACTGCTCCGGCGGCATGTAGAGCGGCGTGCCGACCGCCTTCGTCGAGGTGACCGCGCCGGCGTCCTCGAACAGTCGCGCGACGCCGAAGTCCACGAGCTTGACCTTCAGCTCGCCGATATCAGTTTCCGTAAGGAAAATATTCTCGGGCTTCAGGTCTCGGTGCAGTACTCCCCTCGCGTGCAGCTTGTCCAGGGCGCTCGCCATCTGACGCAGGAGGCGCAGCGTCACACCCACTGGTAGCGGTCCCCGCTCGAGGCGTCGCTCGAGGTCTTCGCCGTCGAGCAGCTCCATGACGAAGAAGGGGGTATCGCTCGCAGGCTCCACCCCGGCGTCGAAGACCTGCACCACGTAGTCACTGCGCACCGCTGCCGTCGCACGGGCCTCAGTCTCGAAGCGCTGACGCAGGTCCGCGGAGCGACTCGTCCCGGGTAGCATGACCTTCAGTGCGCACGCTCGACCCGTCTCGAGGTGCTCCACTTCGTACAGCATCCCCATGGAGCCCGCCGCCAGTTCGCGCACCACGCGATAGCGCTGCGCAAACACACTGCCCGGGTAGAGGGTGGCCATCGACTTGCGGCAGTCTACCACTCGAAGCCGCGGTGTGGCGAACCCCTACGGCGCTGAATCCACGCCGATCCAGCCGCGAAACATGGATTCCCGCCGATCGTCACAGAGCGCGGTGCGATCGCGGTGAACGTCGATCCAGGGGCGACCGGCGCACTCGCGGCAATCGGCGCGCGCTTTTCGATACGGTTATTGGTGGGTTGCTCCCCGACAGGGCGCTGGAGAACATCCGGACGTTCGAAGACTGGTCAGGGGGGAGGGGCTCACAGGAATCGAGCGACGAGTCTGTCGGACAGCGCCCACAGTTGCTCCGCCGCGCGTACATCCAGCGCGGCCCTGGAGGGCACGTGGGCTCGAGTATCTCGACCCCCGCCCCGCGAGCTACTTGCGAAGTAGCACCCGGTGACGCCGCTCAGGGTCGGGGAGGTCGCGACGAAGAGGGAAGGGCGCGCGCCTTCGACGGGGCTCTTCAGCCAGGGCAGGGGGAGTGACGCGCCCCAGGAAAGGAAGCGAGAGTCCCGTACGACGTTGGTCACCACGCTGCCGGGGTGCACGCTGTTGCTCGTGACTCCATGACACTTCAGGCGTCGTGCCAGTTCATTGCTGAACAGCACGTTCGCGAGCTTG
>JAGQIY010000153.1 GCA_020430865.1 Myxococcales bacterium | reverse complement strand
GTGCCACGACTCGAACCTCGACAGAACGTGCCTATCCGCGGGGATCCGAACTCGGTGCGAAGCGTGTCCTCCGTCGAGCTGCGAGTGAGCCCCTTCGCCGGCAAGAAGCACTTGCCGTTCGTTGCACTCCAAGCGGCCTGACGGAGCTCTGAGTGCAGCGCCTCGCGCTCGCACTAAGGCGAGGGTTCCGCGCAGCTGCGCGCTCGGGTTGGCCAGGTCGTCTGCCTCGACGATGCGTGATTCGTCGCGTGGGAAAGGCTTCCAGGGAAGCGAGGAGCGCAGAGAACCCCTCCTGGAGTGCCAGGCCCAGGCTCGGCGAAGCCGATCCTGGGCCTTACCCATCGAGCGGGACGCTGCTCGCGTGGCTCAGTACTGATCGAGCAGGTAGCGCACCAGATCGGTGGAGGTGACGATGCCTTGAAGGCGATCTTCCCCGTCGACGACTGGCAGCGCGTGGAAGCTCCCGCTCGCCAGCTCCTTGGCAGCGTCCCGCACACTGTCGGTCGTCTTCAAGGTCCGGAGGTCCTTGCACATGACGCCCTCGATGGAGAACTGCTGATCCAGATAGGCATCCATCGCGCGGTCGTCCGCGCCCACACCCTCCACTCGAATCGCGAGCAGATCGGAGGCGGAGACCATACCGAGCAGCTTCTCTCCCGACACCACCGGGACATGGTGAAACCGGCTCTCGCTCATCAGGCGCCGTACGTCGCTGATGTTCTGCCGCGTGTGCACGGTGGCGGGGTTCTTGGTCATGATGTGTGAGATCGGGTCGTTCTTCTTCATGAGTCCTCCGGTGTGGTGACTCCGTGGTTCGCCATCGTTGAGGAGCTCCCTCGTCTCGAGGATGCCCGAGGACGCTGACCACGGAGACCACTCGCTAGCTCCGCTGAGGCGTTCATGCTCGGTCGCCGAACACCGCTTCGCCGCGGAGCGCTCCCCCCGTGCAACTCTCGAGCCGTTTCTCCGGAACCCAGGACTTGCGCGCCCACGAGAGAACCCAGGTGCACCGCGTGGGTTCGGAAGGGCGTAAACACCTCTGCAGCGCCCTGACAGAGCGAAATTCGTGCGCTGAACTGCGACTCAGCGGAAGACTCGGACGGCACCGCGAGCCCGCTCGACTCAGCGGCGAGTTCGATCACGCGAGCCCTACCGGGATCATCCTCGCGGAAACCGCTTGACTCCTGGAATCAGGGACCGAGAACAATGGTGGCATGCCCGACCCCACCCTGGAGCTGAACCGCCATTTTACTCAGCGCTACGCGCAGTCGCGAGCAAGCGCATTCGCACGCGCGCTAGAGGCGGACCGCCCGACCATCATCCGCGTCGAGTCGGATCTCGTGTTCCTGCGTCGCGGGTGTCGCAAGCGCGCCGAGATCTTGGGGGAGAGGTACCACGCATTCAAATCGGTAGCCCACGTGCCGGCGACGTTGGCGCTCGCGCTCGTGCAGACACCTCCTCCCACGACTCCCCAGCTGCAAGACCTCGCCGAGGACGTGCGCGGCTTGCTCGGTTCGGATCGCGCCCTGGCGGAGATGCGCAGCGTGCTCGAGCCTTGCTCGAAGCTCCTGGAGGCATGGCTCGGAGCGCGCCGCGGGTCGGCCCGAGCTGCCCCCGACGAAGACCGCGTGAAGGCCTTCAAGCTCGCGGCGCAGCCTGCCATCGGCCCCTGCATGCGAGCTGCAGCGCAGAGCGAGCTCGATGATCTTCACCGGACCGTTTCCGCATGGACTCGTGACTTCCAGCACAGCGACTGGCGTGCGCTGAAGGTCGTGATCTGCGCGAGTCACCAGGCGCGCTATCGCGAGTCGACGAAGCTCTACTTCCTGCGTCTGCTCGCGGAGCGCCTGCCGGCGAAGGAGACCGAAGAGGCGAAGGCCGCCGAATCGGAGCATCAGGTGATCTACGCGGAGAACTGCGCCACGGAGGAGGAGGCCTTGAACCTGCTGGCCACCCACCACGTGGATCGCGATCTCGCGGGCTTCTTGCTAGGAGACTCGGCGAGTCTGCAGCGAGACGTGGTCGGCGACACCTTCGCCAGGCTACTGGACGAGCTATTCGGCTAGCTGCGACGGCTTGGAGCGCTCCCCCTCACCCCCAGACGATCTCGAGAACGCCTGGGGGTGCCTTGCTCATGGGTGCACGACGCGAGCTCAGTGGTCGGTGAGATCCGGGGCGTAGCGCCGAGCGAGCGCGCTGGCGACGCCGGGCAGCACCGTCGACATCAGGAGCCGCTGCCCGTGCTCGAACAACGGATGAGAGGAACTCGACTCGGACCTGGAACGCTTCGGCGTCTTCTGCTGCTTCTTCGCCTTTGGCAGGTTCACGAGCATCGCCTGCATCTGCGGCTGCTTGCGGCCGAGCAACACGCCGACGCCCACCGCTCCAGCGAGCACCACCCAGGGTCGCTCGTTGAACTGGTGTTTGACGCTGAGGGCTCGCTTGCCCTTCTTCGCGGCGACCACGGCTCGGTCTTCGAGCCGCTCCAGTTTGTCTCCGATGTCGGCCTTCTTGGCCTCGATCTCGCGTTCGACCTGAACGACTTGACTAGTCATCTCTTCTTACCTTTCGGGCCTTGGCGTAGAGCCCCGCTGCGACCAGCGTCGGAACGGCCGCGACGATCAGCAGCGCGGCCTCCAGCTGGAGTTGGGACGAGCGCGCCAGCCCAAGGGCAGACGCGAGCGCGATCAGCGCGACCACGATCAACCCCATGCCCAGCGCTCCCAGCCCGTAGAACACGCGACGCTGAACTCGAGCGAGTTCATCGCGCGCTTGGAGTTTGGCGACCTCGAGCTCCTTCTGCGCGAGGTCCTTCACATCGATCAGGAGCTCACGAACCAGCGCTGGGGTGGTCTGGCTCGAAGTCGGGGCGTTCATGACGTCAAGCGACCGATCAGGTAGCCCAGACCGACACCAGCGAGGATGGCCGGGACGGGGTGACGTTTCACCACGGCCGTGACGTCCTCCACCAGCTGGTCGTAGTCGGCGCCCTCCAGATAGCCCCCGACTTGCTCGAGGCCTCCTGCGGTGCGCTCTGTCAGATCCGCGTCGCGCACGCGCTCGGCTGCGCTTCGCGCTGATTGCCCCACGGAACTGGTCATCTCGTCGACGCGATGATTGACCTTGTCGTGGAGCGGCTCCTTCGAGTTGGTGGTGATTGCGTTTTCCATGAGCGCGACCGATGCAGATCTCGTGCCTGACGCACGCTCCAAGCCCGACGCGACGTGGCGCGCGCACGCTGCGTGACTCGGCGCCTCACCGAGGTCGTCATGCCTCCTCCGCCGTCAGCTCCGCTGAGGGTGCGAGGACGTAGTGGTCCTCCACGCCGAAACCGAGCACCATCACCAGGTCCGAGACCGTGCTCTGCAGCATCATGATCAGCGAGATACTGAGCCCGCTGATCAGCGAGGTGAGCATCGCCGTGAGGTAGTACTGCCCGGTCAACAGGGTTTGCGCCGAGGCGAACGCGTCAGCCTCCACCACCGGCGCTGCCATGGTCAAGAGCAGCAGGATGCAGCCAGCGAACAGCGCGCTCGCCTGGCGTCCGATCCAGAGAATGCGCCGGTAGAAGGTCTCCGAGAAGCGCACGTCGGACTGGCGACTCACGCTGAGCAGCGTGAGCATCAGCGCCAGGATCGACGCTCCACCGCCGATCCCCGCGGAAGCCAGGTACGGGAGCACCTTCGAGAGAGACGAGATCAGGTGCCGCGTCTCGAAGCGGTTCGCCGAGTCCAGTATCGCAGAGGATCCGGCGCCCATCCCGAGGGTCACTACCCCACCAATCGCCGCCCGCGTGACGTCGTGGTTCCAGCGTTGCTTTTCGCTCCGCTCCGAGCGGCGTGCTCGAGTTGGACGTTGTGTCTCTTCAGCCATGCGCGGGCACGCTTTGCAGCTTCCAGACCGAACCAAACGGGGACCTCTTGCAGGTACGAGACGGCTCGCCCGGTCCGCCCGAGTGTTGCGATGTGGTATGGAAAAATGTCGAATCGGGGCACAACGCCGCTCGCTCACCGCTGACACCCCAGGGAAATCCAGGGCATTCGCCTGGCCCGACGGTTGCTAGGGCCCGAGGCATGACCAACAAAGTGATTTCAGGCGCGTTCGACTCGACCCTCAAGGCTCGCTCTGCCATCAACGAGCTCTACGCTCGTGGTGTCCGGCAGGAGACCATCAGCGTGATGATGCCGCAGGAAGCGAAGACCGAGTTCGCCCGCATCGATGACAACACCAAGGCCCCCGAGGGCGCTGCGATTGGTGGCGCCGCGGGTCTCGCGCTCGGCGGCCTCGCCGCGGGTCTCACCGCGATCGCGACCGTCGTCGTCCCCGGCGTCGGCCTGCTCGCGGCCGGCCCCATCGTCGCAGGCCTGGCCGGAGCTGGCGCAGGTGGTGCCGTGGGCGGCGCCGTTGGCGGCCTGGTCGGCTACGGCATGACCGAGCACGAGGCCAAGCTCGGCCAGGAAGTGCTGAAGAGGGGCGGGATCCTGGTGACGGTATCCAGCGACAACAAGGAAGAGCAGGCCATCACCAAGGACGTCTTCGACCGACTCGCGGTGAAGCAGGAGACGACCAAAGGTCAGGCTCCTTCGGCCCACGCTTGAGTGGTGACCCGCAGGCCCGAGCGGCCGTCGCTGCTCGAGCGGTGAACGGCCGTCGGCCTGCCATCCGAACCCATGGCTCGGTCACGAGGCACGGCCGAGCCCGGCTAGTGCGTCAATGGCACCACCTGTCGCGACGGAGTGTGCTTCGCTCGCAATGCGGCCGGCTCCCCCTGCGCACGACCGACTGCCCAGCAGCACGGGGAAACCGCCCGAAACGGCGCTGTTCCCAAACGCCAGTTGAATGCCAGTCACGACCGGCGTTAGAGCGGATCGATGTCAACCTCCGAGCGTCGGCTGCCGCGGCGAGTCCGCCCCTTCGAGAAGACCCAGCGCCCCACGCCTTGGCTACAGCGCGCGCTCATCGGGCGTGAGCTCGCGCCGTCGCGTGTCGAGTACGAGCGCGCTTGCGCCGCCCTGTGGGATGGCGATCCGCTGATGGATGCCGTCGTGGAGTGGCTCTTCGAGGTTGGTCCGAAGCAGGGCAAGCCGCTCTTCGAGCGCGCACTGAATGAGGGCTTGGAGAGCGTCCCCGATGCTCCCCCAGCGTTGCGCGCCTTCTTCGAGCGCGTGGAACAGCCTCCCGACTGGGTGGATCCCGAGCTGGCGGAGGAGGGTGCTCGCTTCTGTCGTCGCTTGGGCCTGACCGCGACCTTCGTCCTGCGCGACCTGGCGCTCATGGGCGGCTACCTGCTGTCCGGCTTCAACCAGACCCTGGTCAAGACCGGCGCGCTCAACAAGGGCACCGCGAAGCGCATCGCGGAGACGGGCAAATGGTGGGTCGACTGCACGGATCCTGGCGGCATGCAGCGCTTCGCGCCCGGCTTCAAGACCACGGTCCACGTGCGACTGGTGCACGCGCTCGTGCGACGGGGACTCGCGAAGCGCTCGGACTGGGACGCCGAGGAGTGGGGGCTCCCGATAAGTCAGATCGACATGGCCGCCACCTACCTGGGTTTCTGTGTGGCAATGCTCGGCGGTGTTCGTTTGCTCGGTGTCCCGGTTTCGAAGCGGGAGTCCGCGGCGGTGATGCAGCTCTGGAGCTACGCTGGCTGGCTGATGGGTGTGAGCGACGAGTGGATCCGGCTCAACGAGAACGAGGGGATCGTGCTCCTGCACCACGCGACGCTGACGCAGGGTCAGCCAGACTGGACGAGCCGCGAGCTCGGCAAGGCGCTGTCCGAGGAGCCTCTCGAGCGCCACTTCGAGAGCTTCCAGGGACTGCGCCGTTCGCTCGCGTGGCACCAGCACCTCAGCGTGAGCCGCTATTTCCTTGGGGCAAAGAAGATGGCGCAGCTGGGCCTGCCATCCGGGGTCACGCCCTGGTATCCGCTGCTGACGCTCGCGCCTCGCTTCCTAGGCTTTGGGGCGCAGCGCTTGCTGCCGAGCCTCCAGATGCACCAGGAGCGACGGGGTCGTGAAGCGCAGATCGCCGCGCTGTCGAGCCTCTTTGGCTCGGCCCCGAAGCAAATCATTCGGCCGGAGCAGGGACATCCAGCCCACCTTTGAGAGCGCCGGCGGAACACGGCTCGTCTCAAGAGGCGCCCCAGGGCGCAAGACTCGCTCGCCCACGCCCTCGGGGGGCGGGCGACTTTTGCAGCGAACTACCGAGACAGGGGACTAGTCGAGGTAGCCAGAGAGGTACGCGTGAACCATCGACTTGAGCTCCCGCACCACGACCTTGCGCTGTCGCGGGTTGGCACGGACTGCGGGTTCGATGGCCCCTGACGCGCCCGCGAACGTGACCGCAGCGATGATGCGCACCTGGCTCTTGGGTAGGCTCAGCCCCCGCGCGCACAGGGCATCGGCCAGCCACTCTGCGTGACGCGCGACGCTTCGCGCGCGTAGCGAGTCCAGGCCCGGCACTGACTGCACGGCCCGGCGAATGGCCACCCACTCGGGGTTCGCGCCCATGGTGAGGAAATAGTCCTCGATCGCGCCGTCGATCGCCAAGCGCCACTCCACTCGCGGGTCGGCGAGCACGCGCAACGTTCGGGTGAAACTCTCGTCAGCGCGCTGATACATGCGTTCCGCGAGGCACAGAATCACTGCGTGCTTGTCCACGAAGTAGCGGTACACGGTGCGCACTCGCACATCCGCGCGCTCCGCGAGCAAGTTGGTGTTGAACTGATCCACGCCGACGTCCGCTAGCAGCAGCGCGGCGGTGCGCAGAATGTGCTCCACGGTCTGGATGGCGCGCGTCTGCACCGGCTTCACACGCAGCGGACCAACGATCTCGGACACTTGAGAAGAGGAGTGTAAGCTCCCTTCCGGGAGTTTGACAACCTCGAGTTTCACGCCATGTTTGTGTCCGTTCTGGAGCAATTACTCCCTTCTGGGCTCCAGTGACTCCCTCCGAATCGAGGTGCCCATGAATCGAGCGGCCCGAACGATGGAACGACTCGCTCAGGCTGGAACCTGGGACTGGGACGTGGCCAACGATCGCCTGTGCTGGTCTCCGGAGCTTTCGCGCATCTATGGCCTCCCTGGCGGTCAGGGACCGGCAAACTACCAGGCATTCCTGTCCCGGGTGCACCCCGAGGATCGCGATCTGACGCGCAGCACCGTCGAACGCGCGCTGCTCGATTGCCGCGACGTCGAGCACCAGCACCGCATCGTGCGCGACGATGGTGAGGTACGCGTGCTGCGCTCGTATGCCCACGTGGACTGCGATGACGACCGCCAGGTGGTACGACTCTATGGCGCCTGTCAGGACGTCACCGAGCGCGTCGAGCTGAGCGCCCGCGTGCGACGGCTGCAGGCGCTGGCAAGCGCGGGCACCATCGCCGCAGGGCTCGCACACGACCTGAACAACGTCGTCGGCGCGCTCACGCTGCTCTGCAGCGCCCTCACCCCCGAATCCAGCGAAGACAACCTCCGGCTCATCGAGGACATCAAGGACACGGCCCAACGCACGTCCGCTTTTACCTCCCGGATACAACACCTCGCTCGCAGCTCGGTGGGCGTGACCCCCCGCATCGACGTCGCAGTGGAACTTCAGCGCATCGTCGCCGTCCTGCGAGACGTCTTCGCGGAGAAGGTCACGTTGCGCATCGATGTCCGTGATCCCGTGGGCGTGGTGCGACTGGACGCGCTCGACCTCGAGCGCGTGCTGTGGAACCTGGTGTTGAACGCCCGAGACGCCCAGCCCAGCGGCGGCGTGGTCGACGTGATTGCAGAGCGGGTGACGGTCGTCGGACACGGCCCGTCAGGCGAGTTCGTGCGCATCACCGTGCGTGACGAAGGCAGCGGCATGGACCAGCACACCGCCGCGAGGCTCTTCGAGCCCTTCTTCACGACCAAGGGGGCCAGTGGGACGGGACTCGGCCTCGCGGTCGTACACGACCTGGTCGACGACGCCGGCGGATTCGTCACCGTCGATAGTCGCCGCGGCGTGGGTACGCGGATCCGCGTGCACTTGCCCGCAACCTAGTGTGCGACGCCTGATCCCGCGTTCACACTTCGCGCCCCTCTCCCCCGAGCCCTGATCGACTCAGGGCCGCTTGTCGAACGACGCGTCAGGCGCGCCTTTCAGACACGCGAGCACCCAGGGGTACGTGCGCGTTACGTAGTAGCCGTACTGGCCGTCGATGGTCATGCCATTGCATTCGTCGAGATCACCAGCACCGGTGTACTCGTAGTCGTCGACGAAGGTGCCGTCGTAGTCGCCGCCGGGGTCACTCGCACCGCTCGGGCGACTTCCGATCTTCAGACTGAAGCCTGATCGCGCCTCACGGATCGTCCCGCCATCATCGAAGTACGGACCATAGATGGGGAAGCCGTCCGCAGCGAAGCCAATCACCGGCGATACCTCGCTTGACTCCCCGTACATGGCCAGCGGATCCCCGTGGTAATGATAGCGACCATCGGGTTGAGTGTGAGCGTTGTGAACGTCGGTGCCGAAGTTCGCGCTCGGCGACATGGGATCGTAGCGCCAGGCCGAGCTCAGATCGTTGCAGCCGATCTTGCCATCCCCGACACCAAAGCACCCCGCAGCCAGCAGGTCGACGACGACGCCGTTCAGCATCACCGCGTCGTAGCTGCGGAGCTCCAGGGCGGTCGGACTGCTCGCCACGCCGGGGTGACGCTTGATCACGAAGGTCGTTTCGAGCGCCGCAGTGGGAGTCGCAAAGGACGCGCCCTGTTGATCGAAGTCATGATTCGGGATCGCATTGGAGGTCAGCGTGCAGGAGTCGTCGCTCGCGACGATCTCGACGAAGCCCTCGAAGCCGAGCCGGCGCTGGACGTCGACCACCGCAGACGAATAGCTCTGAGCGTAGTCTGCACAATCCGCGCTTCGCCGGGTGAAGGTCGCGCCCGTGATGTCGATGGATCCGCTGGTGCCCGAGTCGCTGCCTGCGCCATCCGAAGTCTGGCACGCGACCATGGGCAGACAGGCACCGAGGACGAGGCAGCCCACCGCACCTGCGAGGGACACCTGTAGGAACGTTGCTTCTTCTCCAGCCGGCATGAGGACCTTCCGCTCTCGTCGTGGGATCTGCCTCGGTCTTGCATGATGCCTGCCACGGAGGAGCGGTGGGCGCGCAAGCGAGTTCTCGGCTCGGAGCGGCGCACGGGACCACGCCTCGATGCACGCGCCACTGCAGAGTTCGCAGCTGGAAGTGCCGGATTCGCAGGCACCCGAGCTTGTGCTCAGATCGGCGACCACGGCCGGTCGGTTTTCGAGGAGACGTGGAAACTACAGATTCCAGCTCTGGGACCGTTCTGCGCCACCATGAACTCTTCCCGTCTGAGATGGGGCCTCTGGGGGGCGCTGTTTGGTCTGTGCTTTCCTCTGATGGCCCTTGGGATCCGCTGGGCCCAGACAGGCAGCGCTGGCGCTTGGGTCGCACTGACGACCGATCCCCTCTTGTGGATCATCGTGACGGCGCCGCTCTTCCTCGGCGTCTTCGCGGCGCTCGGAGGGCACCAGCACGACGGTCTACGCGGACTGACGGCGGAGCTCGAAGACCGCGTGAAGGAACGCACGGCCGATCTGGTGAGCGCCGTGGACCGCCTGCGACTGATCACCGACAACGTCGCCGACGGGCTGCTCACCATCGACCTGGATGGGAGGCTCGTCGGTCCCGCCTCGGCGCAGGCGGTGCGCTGGTTCGGCGAGCCGACGGATCGAAGCGGTCTAGCCGAGTGGCTGAAAGCCGACGACCCGACGTTCGGCGATCTGCTCGCCATGGGTCTCGACCAGATCCGTGAGGACATCCTCCCCGTGGAGCTGACCCTGGAGCAACTTCCGAGGCAGTTCCAGTCAGGCGACCGTCAATACGAGTTCGACGCGCGGGTGATCCCCGGTGGTCGAGAGCTGCTGCTGGTCATTCGAGATGCCACCGACCGCCTTGCGCTGGCCCGGGAACGCGCCGCCAGCGAAGAACGCCACGCCGTGATCGCGCAGATGCTCCGCGATCCGGGCGGCTTCCAGCTCTTCAGGACCGACTGCGAGCATCTCCTCGAGGAAGCACGAGAGACGGACAGTGAGGCGACCTGCAAGAAGGCGCTCCACACACTCAAAGGCAACTCGGCGGTCTATGGATTCTGTCGCCTGGCCAGCGTCTGTCATCAGATCGAAGACGAGCTTCAGGACAGCGGGGCGCCCCTCCTGGACGAGGAGCAAGGCAAGCGACTGCAGGAGACGTACGCCGACAGCATCCAGCAAGTCGCAGCCTTCCTGCCCGACGAGGCCGACGTCGTTCGAGTATCAAGGGAAGAGCTTCTGCGCCTCGCCGACTCGGGCGGAGTCTCGGAGCACATCCGCAAGACCCTCGAGCGCTGGACCCATGAACCCCTGCAACCGATCCTCGACCGCCTGGTCTCCCACGGCGAGCGCGTCGCCGAGCGCCTGGGCAAGCAGGTCGATTTCGTCGCCGAGGCCGGAGACGCCCGCGTCAACCTGGACGCACATGGTGAGTTCATCGCTCAGCTATGTCACGTGGTGCGCAACGCGATCGACCATGGGGTCGAGTCACCCGATGCCCGCCACGCGGCGAACAAGCCGAAGCGGGCGACGGTCCGCCTCCAGGCAACCGACAGCGTCGAGGGGACGCTGCTGAGCGTCGCGGATGACGGGCGCGGCATCGACTGGGAGCAGATCGCCGAGAAGGCCAAGCGCCTGGGTCTACCTGCCGCGACAGCCGAACAGCGCTTGGCTGCGCTGCTCTGCGACGGGTTCTCCACCAGCGACAGCGTCAGCGACATCTCTGGACGCGGAGTCGGTCTCGGCTCAGTCTGGACCAGCGCCAAATCCCTGGGGATCCACCCATCCCTGGAGACACGGATCGGCCAGGGTACGCGGATGCTGTTCCTGATGCCCCACGAGCCCCCGAGCGCAACGCGAATCAGAGCCGCCAGCTGAAGCTCAGATCGCTCGGTCCATGGCCACACGGATCGAGTCGTAGCGGCGCGGCAACGTCGGCTCGAACTGCTCGACCCAGAAGAAGTTCATCAACACGTCTCCGCCCTGCTCCTGACGGTGCAGCTCCGTCAACGCTTCGGAGACCGCGTCGCGCAGCGGACGGGGGACGTGAGGGGCGGCGCAGATTGTATCCGCAGGGATCGTGGGCGTGATCAGCAGCGGGCGCATGGCTTCGAAGTCGACTGCCAGCATCCAGCCCGCACGCGAGAGCTCGGCATCGAGGCGCTGGGTAGCGGCGGTCACGAAGGTCGCGCCAACGTCGAGCTCGCGGCGCGCGACCAGCTCAGCCACGGTCCTGTGATCCCCGCAGAAGCGCTGCTGCGAGAACTCCTCCAGCGCGAAGCCGCGCTGCCGCAGCTCGAGCAATGGAAACAGGTATCCCGCGGCCGACATCGGATCGACCCAGCCAACTCGAGCGCCTCGTAGGTCGTCGAGGTCCGCGAGAGGACCGTCGCTGCGCACGAACAGCGCCCCGCGAAACGCGGCATCGCGCTGCCGCACGCCACTCGCGATCAGCGTCAGATCACAACGTCTGCTGGACTCCACGTACACGGCGGGAGGGAGCCACGCGAAGTCGACCTGATCGCGCGCCATGGCGTCCAAGAGTTCCTCGTAGCTGGACAGCTGCTCGATCCGAACGTCCAGGTTCAGCACCCTGCCGAGCACGCGTTCGAACTCGATCGAGGCCTCGGCCTGACGCGCACTCAACGCCACGGGACCAACACCAAACACCACAGTCACGCCGCAGAACCTAGCAGCGAGGCCCGACGAAGCCGCTCCTTGCTCCAGAAATCGGACGCCGTGCGATTTCGGCAAGACTCACGGGGCCGTGCTTCCGGAGACGAATCGAACATTCCCATCTAGAAAAGTGTGATCCGCCCGCCGAAGGAAACCCTTCGCGCTCGGAAAAAGTCCGGTGATACCGCGTGGCTGCACCATCTCCGAGAAAGCGTGGCCGACGTGTTTCCAGTTTGCGACTTTCCCCGCGGACAGCTGCCCACATCTCACCACTCGGCCGCGCGGTCCGATGGGGCACCTGCGCGGGCTACGAACGGTTACCCTAGGAGCGTGACCCAGCGAACTCGAATCAGCGCAGCATTCGCGCTCGGGCTAGGCCTCTGGCAGCAGGCCGCGCTCGCTCAGCACTGCGACTGCGACCATCGGCTCGATGCGTCGACGACCTCCTTCGACGGCGTCGACAACGGCGTGAAACCGGGCGATCGGGTGTGTGTGATGGCGGGCACCCGGGAGTTCTTGCGCTTCCAGCGCATCCAAGGTTCTGAATCCGCACGGATAGAGATAGTCAACTGCGGTGGGCTGGTGGAGATCCACAACGAGACCCGCGCTTACGCTCTGGTGTTCGAAGGCGACTCGCATCACTTTCGCGTGACGGGCACCGGCGACACGAGCGTCGAGTACGGCTTCAAGATCAGCGCTCCCGCCAAGGATCCCTACCCCGGTATCGGCCTCTGGCTGCTGGGTAAGAGCACCAACTACGAGGCAGACCATCTGGAGATCTTCGACACGGGGTTCGCGGGGGTTTCGGCGAAGACCGACCCGCTCTGCGACGGCAGCGCCGATCAAGACAAGTTCATCCAGAGGGACGTGGATCTTCACCACCTCTACGTCCATGACACCGGCGGTGAAGGCTTCTACGTGGGGAGCACGCAATCCAAGGGGCAGACCATCACTTGCAACGGCAAGCAAGAGATCCACCAGCCCCACTTCCTCGAAGGCATCAAGCTCCACCACAACGTGATCGAAAACACGGGCTGGGACGGCGCTCAGGTCGGCATGGCACGCCAGGGCTGCCAGGTGTACGCCAACGTGATCCGCAACGTGGGACTCGAAGGCGTCCAGTATCAGCAGCAGGGTCTCCAGATCGGCTCTTTTTCCGCATGCGAAATCTGGGGGAACCTCCTGGAGAACGGTCCAACGAACGGCGTGTTCGTGCTCGGCGCCTACGACACCTCGGTCTTCAACAACCTGATCATCGGTTTCCAGGGCACCGGGATCTACGCCAATCAACAGGACTTCGGCGCAGGCCACGGCTACCGCATCTGGTACAACACCGTCGTCGATAGCGGGGACGGCGCCATCAAGCTCTTCGGTCCCGACCTGGTGGGGAACGAACTGAAGAACAACCTCTCCGCTGGAGCCAACGCCAGCATCTCCGCTGGAGGCGACGTCGACGTCGACGAGGCCTCCAACCTCGAAGTGGTGTCCGTCGCCGAAGCCAAGTTCTTCGCGGCGGGCGACTACCACCTCGCGCCTGACTCGCCAGCCCGTGGCGCAGGGACCGCGGTGCCTCTGGTGACCACCGATCTCGACGGGCGCCAGCGCACAGAGCCCCCGAGCGTCGGGGCTTACGAGTACACGGACGACCCTGGCCCAGTGGACGGCGGCGCGAGCGGAGGCAACCCCGGCTTCGGTGGCAACGGCGCCGGTCCCAACGGCGGGAGCAGCAACGCCGGGTCCTCGAGCTCCAGCGGGGGGGCGTCCGGCGGTGGCTCCGACGAGGGTGGCTGTGGCTGTGCCCTCCCCGGTTCCGGGGGGCACTCGGCGCCTGCATCGCTCTTGCTGGGGCTGCTTGGCCTTGGCTGGTTCCTTCGTCGGCGGCGTGGGCGTGCGCTCACGGACGCGTGATGGCTGAACGCGTGATGGCCCCGAACCGCTCGGTCCGGGGCCTTGCAGGCTCAGCTGCTTGCGTTCTCTGCGGCTCGCACCCTCGGCTGAGGGGCTGGCCTAGCCAGCCTTGACAGAGATCTGCCGGGGCTTGCTCTCGGGCTTCTTCGGAATGCTCACCTTGAGCACGCCGTCCTTGAGCTCGGCGTCGACTTCATGCCCCGCGTTGTCCGGCAGGGTGAACACACGACTGAAGCTGCCGTAGGTGCGCTCGACCTGATGGAAGTTCTCACCTTCCTTCTTGGTCTCCGCCTCGCGCTTTCCGGTGATCGAGAGCTGGTTCCCGTTGACTCGCACGTCCACGTTCTCGGCCTTGACACCAGGCAGGTCAGCGAACAGCTCGAAGGCCTCTGCGGTCTCCTTGACGTCGAAGCTCGGCACGAACCGCGCGAGGCGGGGTTCGTCCTCGAAGCGCATGAGCTCACGCATCATGCGGGGGAGCTGGGTGTCGAAGCTGAACGCGAATGGGTCACGACGGAAAAGGCTGAGTTCGTTCATGGGGTCCTCCTCTGGTCTCTTCGAATGCTGGCCGCGCTTCGCGCGGTTCGAGTCAGTTTGAATCCTCGAGGCAAGACACGACGGAGCCAACCCCGGTGGGAGGTTACTGTCGGTTTGCCTGTCCAACTCGGGAACTCCACGGGTTCTGCCAGCGGCGGGTTCCGGGCGTTGCCTCGAGTGCGGCACAAACTGTGTTCGCCTTGCGGGCTGTCAACACCATCGGGCGTTCTCGGCCAGTTGCGGGCCTTTTCAGCCAGATTTCTCGTTTGGGGGGGAGGGTCAGAACGACCGGGCGCTACCGCTGGCGCCGACCTATGGCATCCCCCCGGGGCCGTCCTCGGGCAGACGCGCCCCTCGGCTCCGCTGCTCCGTCGAGGAATGGCGCCCGAAGCGATAGCTGAGCCACAGGCTCGGTCCGACGTGCGTCAGATCGAAGTCGACCCGTTCGCGATCCGCTCGCTCACTCAGGTGCCAGTGGACCCGCGTCGCCAGGGCGAACGCATCGGACAGGCGCACGGTCACCCCGGTCTCAGGCGCGATGAAGAAGCCCAGCGTCGCCAGCATGCGATCGCCTGAGTGCCCGGGCTTGCCCACCTGGTAGCCGGTGACGAAACCGAAGACGATGCACCAGTCCCCGAGCTGGACGCCCACGTCGGCGTACGTTCCGAGGGGCGCGATCACGCCATCCCCGCCATTCAGGACCGCCGCTTGCATCCCCGCGGCAAGGAGAATCTCTGCGCTGGGCGCGTAGTCGACGCCCAAGCGCGCTCCGCCGCCTAGCGGCAGGGCGTCCGGCTCACCAGTGGCCTTGAGCGGCATCAGGCCAAGGTCCAGCACGAAGCGTTGCGTATCGAACTCGGCCTCCTGCGCGGCGGCACCCTCCGCGGTCAGCAGAGAGACAGACGCCATCCACCAAGCCCAGATCGTCCGCCGCAGTGGAGCCACCACGCGAGGTTACTCCTCGAACGCGAGAAGTCGATCGCGCACGCGAACCGGAAAATCTAGCGCGGCACCTCCACCCGCGCACACCCGAAGGCGATGTCCACCTTGCCGTTGAGGTCCCCGCTCAGCTGATCGCAGGTGTCGGGACACACCAGGATCTTCGTGGGGTTCTGGGGGTTGTCATAGTACCAGCCCCCCTGGGCGCCACAGTCCGCAGCGGACGGCACGTAGTAGATCTCCTGAGCCCCGCCGCCACCGCTCGGCGTGTACTTGACGTTGACCTTCTTCGAGTCGAACTCTTGCCCAGGCGGCGGCGCGGGGATCTCCCACTGGCAGTCGAGCTGCGTGCCATCGACGACCGCCTTCGCGAGCGCGGAGAACACACCAGAGAAGTTCGACTGCCCGACGCACAAGTCGCCGGGCGTGGTCCCCGAGTAGTTGGTCAGCTCTGTGTACACCGTCCCCGTGCTGGCGCACGCAAAGGCGTTGCTACAACTCCCCGTGCAATACACACCGAAGAAGCGCCAGCTGTCGAACCAGCCGGGGTCGAGGTTGTTGACCGAGTCGATGAAGGTCTGAGCCGACATCGCCGAGTTGTCGTCGGTCACGACGGCGAAGTACTTGCTGGCGTTCTGCCTCAGTACTGGCTTGTACGTGGGGTAGTGCTCCAGCAGCTTGTCCAGGCTGTTGCTGCTCGCCACGGAGTCATCGATTCGCGCGTAGGTGGGCAAGTTCGTATCCGCCGGGCAAGTTCCGCTGCCCAAGGGCGACGGGATACAGACGCCGTTCTTCGGGGGGAACCCTCCTGGAGGACCGCTCTCGGAGATCACGACGACGTGCACGTCGATGCCCTGGGTCAGGATGGCGCCGGCGAACAGGTTCATGTTGTCCTGAACCTCCTTCGCCTCCGCCGTCATACTCCCGGAGTTGTCGAGGGCCCAGATGATGTCCACGGGTCGTACCGTGTTGCTCGCGGTCTTGGTCTCGGCGAAACACTCGCCTCCATCCTCGAGCCCGCTGCCACCGTTGCCGCCGTTGCTGGTTCCGCCGATCAGGTTGCCACCAAAGCCGTCGGCGCCGCTTCCGCCGTTACCGCTGTTCCCCGAGGAACCACCACTGGAACTCCCACCATCTCCGCCGGTCCCGACACCAGACCCACCGGCGCCTCCCGCAGAGCACGCCAACGTGATCAGGAAGCCAAGTCCAACCGCGCCACCTCGGACAAGCCACCCGCGCCGAGCCGCGCTCTTCTCATCGCTCTTCATCTGTCTCGCTCCCAGAAGCCAATCCGCGCCGGGAGACACGCCCGCGTCCTCCGGCGCCACAGCAAGCCGACCACCTGTCCGATTGTCGATCCTCCGACCTCTCCCCCGCAACCCACACGGCGCCGATCGGCTGTATTTCTTTTGCGTCACGCGCGTACAGGCCCACCAACGCGAGCGTCTGCTCGCCCAGGAGTCGACTCGCCAATTTCTGCAGGGAAGAACCATGTCGGCGCTGGCCGAGTCGGCCGGACACCGGAGCGTGCATGTCCGGACACTCACCCAACCAGGCCGTACACCACGCCAAACGACCACGCACTAGAGTGCAGCTCGGTGTGCTGCGCTGCGTCGACGAACCCATGCGGGCCGGATTGAGCCCGCGGCGTTGCGCGAGTCGACGTGCAGGTCACCCTGCGCCATTTTCGCGCGGAAGCCGCCGTCGTCTTTTCAATGCGTTGGAAGGGTGTATCCTCGGCCCATGCTGACGCGCGTGCTCGCCGGGATGTGTGTGCTTGGTCTCGCCGCTTGTGGCAGTCCGCCGCAGCCCGAGGCGCCGGAACCGGAGCCGAGCGTGGAACCCGCGCCGGAACCCGAGCCGGAGGCGCCCCCCCTAGCAGACACCCCGCCTGAACCGGCCGAGCCGGAGAAGCCAGCCGTCCCGGAGCCCGAGTTCAAGCCAGGTATGAGCGTCGACCAAGCGGTGAACGCCGTCCCGACAGGGACGGAGCGGATGAACCTCGACCCGGCCGCGCTCTCCAAGCCGCTCAGCGAGTTCGCGCTGTACGAACCGTGCAAGCCGAGCGCGCGTCAGAAGTGGACGGTCCGCGTGGCCATCTGGCAGGGCAAGGCGGTGGGAGTGGACGTGGACACCGCGCCGAAGAACGACAAGTTCGCCGCTTGCGTCGACGAACGCATCCGCGGCCTCGAGTGGAAGGACCGCGTGCCCAGCCTGAACACGGTCGAGTACTCGTTCTAGGGCTACAGCAGCGCTCACGAGCGGGAACAACCTCGACGCTTCACGGGTTGCAGGCGCCGTGGCCCGAGAAGAACGCCTAGCTTTCACCACTGAACTCCCCTCGATAGCTGCTGCACGGTCGCCCAGTGCACGCAAGCGCAGGCTCTGGCGCGGCATGGGCATCGCGCTCACCGCGCTGTCGCTCGCCGGCTGTCATCGAGAAGCCCAGGGCAAGAGCGAAGGTGCCAAGGAACTGGCGCCCGCCGTGAGCATGATACCCGCGGGCGCGACCGCGCCGAGCGCCGGAGTAACGCCGCTCTCCCCAGGCGCGCGTATCGAGGACGAGAGCAACAGCATCCAGATTTTCCGCGAGGTAGCGCCGTCCGTGGTCTTCGTGACCCAGAAGCGCGTGGTGCTGGATCGCTATGCGATGCGCGCCACGGAGGTTCCGGCAGGTAGCGGCTCAGGCTTCATCTGGGACGACGCGGGCCACGTGGTGACCAACTTCCACGTGATCGCTGGCGCACAGAGCCTGAGCGTGACGCTCTACGATCAGAAGACCTACGAGGCGAAGGTGATCGGCGCCGAACCGCGCAAGGACATCGCCGTGCTCGCCCTGATCGGCGCCCCGAAGCCGGCGCTGAAGCCCATCAGGATCCAGCACGACAGCAAGCAGATCGCACGCCTGGAGGTGGGCCAGAAGGCCGTCGCCATTGGCAACCCATTCGGTCTCGACCATACCCTGACCACGGGAATCGTGAGCGCGCTGGGGCGTGAAGTACAGGGCGTGGGTGGCGTCACGATCCGTGACATGATTCAGACGGACGCTGCGATCAATCCGGGCAACTCCGGTGGTCCGCTGCTCGACTCCGGCGGACGCCTGATCGGCATGAACACCATGATCTTCAGCAAGAGCGGCAGTTCCGCAGGGATTGGCTTCGCGGTACCCGCCTCGACCATCGCCAGGGTGGTCCCCCAGCTGATCGACCACGGCGCCGTCAAGCAAGTCGGCATCGGCATCCAGATCGACCCACAGGGACGCCTGGAGCAACGCGCAGGCCTGAAGGGTGTGATCGTCCTCGAGACCACGAAGGGGTCTCCGGCCGAGAAGCTAGGTCTTCAGGGGGTGAGGGAGACGCGACGCGGCATCGCGATCGGCGATGTGATCATCGGAGTCGCGGGCAAACAGGTCGAAGACTACGACGACCTCTACAACGCCCTCGACGGCTTCGAAGAGGGCGCCAAGGTGAAGCTTCGAGTACAGCGCGGCGAGCAGGTGCGCGAGCTGGAGGTCGCGTTGGTCGAGGTCAAATAGCCCTCAGCGCGCACCCATCAGGAGCCAGGCCAGCAACG
>JAGQIY010001456.1 GCA_020430865.1 Myxococcales bacterium | reverse complement strand
CTCCGCCCAGCCGATGGGGATCCCGAGGACCAGCAGGGAAACGAAGTACGGAATCATGAACGCTCCGCCTCCGTTCTGCGCTGCCTGCCCGGGGAAGCGCAGGAAGTTGCCAAGCCCCACTGCGCTGCCCGCGACGGCCAGGATGACCCCCAGGCGCGAGCCCCAGCCGTCTCGCCCGCCCGCTTGCTCGACTTCGACCGACCCGCTCATACCGAACGACCCCGCGCACCGAACCAACGCCCGTATGTGTTCGCGGCAAACGCGCCGCGCGCCTGGAAGCTACAGCGCGCCCCCCGACGCGCGCAATCGCAGACTGCAGGGTTGCAGCGAGAGTCTGCGCGCCTGCAGGCGTTCGGGAGGTAGTCTGCTGGTTGACCCCGCCCCCCGCTGCTCCATGTGAGGCCACATGCCCCCAACCGCTTCCGATTTCGTCCAGGTATCCTCTCCAGTCCCCGACCCCGCGGGCAAGCAGTTCTCCCTCCCTCAAGAGGCCTTCCGCCTGGAGGTACCCGAGGGTTGGCGACAGGGACGGGGAGCCTTTGGTGGCTACGTCATTGCTGCCCTCACGCGGGCGACGGATCAACTGGAGCGCGACCCAGCACGCAAGCTCCGTTCCGTCACCGCCACCATCCCTGCGCCCGTGCTCAGCGGACCGGCAGACGTCTTCGTCAGTCCGCTGCGCATCGGCAGCGGAGTTTCCACCTGGCAAGCTTTGCTGGTGCAAGAGGGAGAGGTGCGCTCCCAGGCGACCCTGGTCTACGGCCGCCAGCGCGTCGACCAGCAGGGCTGGAACCCAGAACCGCCCACGGGTCAGCCACACTGGTCCGAGGTCGAAGTGGTGGGGATGCGCGCGCCCATGGGACCTGAGTTCGCGCAGCACTTCGAGTTCCGTCCGACCGGCCCCGCTCCCTTCAGCGCCGGAAGCAAGCCCATCGCGAGCGGCTGGATCCGCAACAGGCCCATGCTCCCACGCGTGAGCGCGGCTGACGTCCTGGCGTTGCTCGATGCGTGGTGGCCCGCTTCGTTCGCGCTCGAGACCGCCCCTCGGCCCATGGCCACCCTCACCTACACCGCCGAGCTCCTTGCAGACCCCGATCGACTCGACGACAGTCCGCTCTACTACCGCGCTCGAAGCGAGGCCATGCACGGCGGCTTCTGCGCCGAGTTCCGCGAGCTGTGGACCGCAGGAGGGACGCTGGTCGGGCTGAATCAGCAGACCTTCGTCATGATCCGCTGACACGTCCGGGGCCGCTGCGCTCCGAGATTGCCATGGCCGCGAATGTTCGCGAGACTGCTGGAAGATGGCTCGCCTGCAACGAAGGCTCCGAACCCGACTCACGCTGTTTCCTCGCGGTATTTCTATGCCGACGCGATTGGTGCTCGGGATCTTGGGGTTAGGGTTGCTTGGCTGCGGCGCCACGGACGGTGGCAGCAGTGTTCGGGGGCCGGAGCCACTGCCCCCGCTGCGCGCCATGACGTTCAACACCGGCACCACCGACGGGCTCGGCCACGACAACCCTCCGGACGACGGCTACACCTCATCGGAGGCAGCGCTGTCGGACATGCACTACGGCGATGGTCTGGCCTGGCAGTCGGTGGTGGACGACACCCGAGCGTTCTTCGAAGTGATGAACTCCAGCCCCGAGACGGCGGTCGACGTGATCGCTTTCCAGGAGGTCTTCTACTCCGGCGAGTGTGAGCACGTCCCGGTGGAAGCCAGGGCCGGCTTCGTCTGTGAGACCTGGAGACCGGGCGATCCGAGCGTCGTCCAGCTGATCCTGGGCGCCGGCTACCGCGTGGCCTGCAACCTTGGCAAACCCGACAAGTGTATTGCCGTTCGGAAAGAGTATGCCGAGATCAGAGGCTGCGATCAGGATCTGTGCCTGGACGCACTGGCAGGCGCTCGCGTGCCGGACTGTGGTGGCGGCTCCCGGGTCGGTCGCGCCGAGCTCGACCTCGTCGGCGGGGGAAGGCTGACCGTGGTGCTGATTCACGGCTCGTCCGGTGTCGAGCAGAAGGATCAAGACTGCCGCGTCCAGCAGTTCCAGCAAGTCTTCCAGCAGCTCGATCCCAGCCTCGAAGCCGTAGAGAGTCCCCCGGCAGCGAACGGCGAACACAACTTGATCCTCGGGGACCTGAACACCGACCCCGGCCGAACCTTCGACTTCGACGAGAGCGCGGCGTACTTCGCCGACCACGCCGACGGCGACCGCTTTCATTTCGTCACGGACGTTGGCCAGACCGCAACACCTTCCTATGGCGGGCTGTTCAACATCGACCACATCGTGAGCGACTACTACGTCGGCTCCTGTGCGACCGCGGGGCTCAGTGAAGGGGTCGCCGGAGTCACTGACACGGTGTACTTCGACCACAAGCCGGTGCTGTGCGACCTGGAGCCCCCAGCAGCCCACTAGCAGGGAGCACGCAGGCTGCTGGAAGACGCAGTCTTCTAGCAGCCCGGAACGGACCTGCGAGCACCACGGCTAGCTATCGGCCAGAACGACCCAGCCGTCTTCCAGCGCTCCAGGAGTGACCGCCGCCAGCAAGTTGCAGACCTGCTGAACCTCGGCCACGGTGCGGGAGTTGGTGAGGTCGGAGCGCAGCTCTGGAGAGGAGCGACGCGACGCGTGCTCGAGGAACTCCATCCAGAAGCGTGTGTATGCGACCAACATCTCTGGCGACTCCAGGGAAATGAACGCTACGGCCAGCAGCATCGCGCTGTCCAGGTAGTGCTCGGAGCCCTCCCGATCGATCCAGCTGTGCTCGACCGGCTCGCCGAGTGCGGCCAGCGCGCCCGGCTGCTCACCGCGAGGAGCGTACCAGCCTGCCCCGACTTCGAGCTCCGAGATCAAATCCGCATAGATTTGATTGCAGATGGTGTCCTTCGTCTCGACTTGCTCCACGAAGAACTCGAACAGCGCGCGCTCGAAGACCGCG
Organism: Myxococcales bacterium; assembly: GCA_020430865.1. The sequence continues at coordinate 10,643 of JAGQIY010001456.1, read as the reverse complement.
TCGACTGGATACGTTACATAGCGATAGCAGCCCAGCGGTTGCCCCGCGGAAAGTGGACAGTTGGCACAGTCGGGGATGCCGCGCTCGAAGTTCGCGACCTCTCGCACGATGCCCGGGTAGGTCAGCGTGCGAGGACCTCGACCGGTGACCGACACCGTGATCTGGATCGTCTCGCGCCGCTCCTCGGGTACGCGCTCCTCGACCAGGCGCTTGTATGCGCGCAACTTGAGGCGGCCGAGGAATCCCTCGGGCTTCAACTCCGTTTGGAGTTGGCAAGCACGCCATCCAATGAAGTCCGCACCCATGAACCCTCGGCACGAGATGGGACCATACGACGCGGCGTGAGTCAAAGGCCACTCGTAGCCACCGCCGAGTCGACCGACAACGCAGGTTCACCGCGGAACGAAACGTTCGACGTGACCCTGCGCTTCGACGTGACCCTGCGCTTCGACGGGCGCTGCGCGCCGGACCGCATCACCACCCGACACGAGAGGGATCCCCAACGTGCGCGCAGCTGCGCGAGGCAAGTACACGTAGCTGAGACACCTACTGCTGCGACAGTCAGTCCGGACGACGGACTCCAGCGTGCACTCGGCTGGAGCGTTCGCGCGCTTCACCTGGGCAGAGTCCTCGCGGACGCCCCCGCGACCGCACGTCGAAGGGAAAGCAGCGCACGGGTCGACGTCCGGCTGGAACCGCTGCCACTGCCCAACAGAGGTGGCGCCGAAAGCGTATCTGCACGGATACGATAGGCGGCCGGGAGCTCGCCTCCCCCCCAGAGAAGGGCGTGCCCGGGAGAACGACATCTGGCCGGTCGTTTTTGGCTCCGCCTGCCCGAGCGTCGGCTAATCTCGCGCTCGTGCAGCAGCAGACCTTCGACACCCTGACGCGAGTGATCGAGTGCGCGCATTGCGGAGCCCCACTGGCAGGCAGCGAACAGACCCAGGTGCGCTGCGTGTACTGTGGAGCACCAAACCAGGTCGAAATCCGCCCTCGCGATGCGGTCAAGACCCTGACCCCGGGCCAGCAGATCGCGCGGCTCTCAGCCTTGAAGGCGCAGTTCGACCATCCGGTGCCGGGGCACGTCTACGACATGGACGTAGCGCCCCCGAGGCTGCGTGACCTGAACGTCCACAACCACATGGCATCCGCCGAGTACGCGGCGCTGTGGGGACGACTTCGCGCCCAGCCTGGGCCACGGGACATCGAGGATCAACGCTCACTGACCTGGGTGGCGCTTCGCGCGGCGAGCACGCTCAGCGAAACCGGGCGACCTCGCGAAGCGCGGGCCAAGCTGGAGACCGCGCTGGACCTGGTCGAAGACTCCGGGCTCCGGCACCTGCTTCGTTGCGAACTGGCGCTCTGCGCCATCCGGGCTGGCGAAGCGCTCGCCGCGCGAGGCTGGCTCAGCGAGTGCGATCCGTACGCCGAGGTCTTGGAGCTGGACTCCGCATTCCGCATGGCAAATGCACGGCTCGCGCTCCTCGAGCGCAAGCCTCAGCAAGCCCTCGAGCAGGTCGGCAGCGTCGCTGGTGAGGTCCCCCTCGACGCCAGCTACGAGCAACACGCCAAGGGGATCCGCGCGCACGCCGCCGAGCTGATGGGGCATGCACCGGTGGCGTTGAGCGAAGCGGAGCTCAAGCTGTTGCGCAACGAACAGCTCGCGCCCGGAGCGCGCATGCAGCTCGTCAAGCAGCAGCTGAGAAAGGCCAGGGCAAGCCGCGCCAACTCCAACAGCGCGCTCTTCGTCGTGCTCACTACCCTGCTGCGGGCTCCCTGGTGGGCGCTGCTGCTCGCGCTGCTCAGCACGGCTGGCGGCTGTATGACCGGCACCGGACCGGTGGGGGGAACGACCAGCCACCTGCTCTGCCCTGGCGTCTGCGCTGGTTGCACGGGGCCGTACACGCACTTCCACTACTCACGCAACGACAGCGACGTCTACGACGTGGTCTGCGACAACCCACGCCACGAGCCAAGTCGGCTGAGCAAAGGCGAGGCATTGAGCTACGCGCTCTCCCACCGTGAACAGCACCTGCCCGGCGGCGGCTGGACACTGATCGGTGTCGCCTTCTTCGCCTACCTCCCTCTGGCGCTGCTCCTTTCGTTCCTGCGGTCGGTGACCGTGCGTTGGCGCATGCGGCGCCGCGCGGCAGAGTTCCAGCGTCAGATCGGCGAGTTCGAACGCGAGCTGACCGCTCTCGGCGGGAACCCCCAGGCGGACGAGGTGATTCCCCGCTTTCAGCCTCGACGCGCACTGGTTGGGCTGGTGCTTATCCTGCTCCCCATCTTGTTGATGGGAGGTTGCCTCGGCGTGAACCTGGGCCTGCGGTTGGGATAGGCGAGCGGAGACCCGACGCTCCAGCTCAGCGAACGATTGCGCTCCCTCGCTGCGCGCGATACCGCAGTCAGAGAGGGAGGAAGCCATGACGCAGACCGTTGCGGCCACGCGCAGCAAGGCAGCGCTCGACTCGGGACGCGGCGAGGCTGACGAGGCCGTCCCCAAGGGGGTCGAAGCATGACACAAAGCACTCCGCCGTCCCGGCGGCCAGAGCACTCGCCCGCGGTTCAACGCTACGTGGACCACGTGAACCCAGCCTTCATTCAGCTGCTCGGCGCGTTCGGCTCCGGGCGCGTCTTCGTCCGCGCCGAGGGGATGAAGCTGTGGGACGACCACGAGCGAGAATATCTGGACTTCCTGGGTGGCTTCGGCGCGATCAACCTGGGGCATAACCCTGCGGAACTGGCCATGGCGCTCACGCGTGCCCTGGACGAGAAGCACCCGAACATCCTGCACGTCGGCCCCCAGATCTGGGCAGGCGAGCTCGGGGCGGCGCTGGCCGAGCGCTTTCCCCGGCTACCGGTCGCGCTGTTCTCGTGCAGTGGAGGCGAAGCCGTTGAAGCCGCCATCAAGCTGGCGCGCGCCGCCAGCAAGCGCCCTGGCATCGTCTACGCCAGCGGTGGCTTTCACGGAACCGGCCTGGGGAACCTGAGCGTGATGGGCTTCGCGCGCTGGCGGAAGCCGTTTCGGCCGCTGATCCCCGATTGCCACGAGGTGCCGTTCGGCGATCTCGAGGCGCTCAAGAACGTGCTGAAGCGGCGCAAGATCGCCGGTGTGTTGTTGGAGCCGATCCAGGGTGAGGCGGGGGTCCTGATGCCGCCGGGCGCCTACCTCGCTGGGGTGCAGGCGTTGTGCCGCAAGCACGGCGCGCTGTTCATGCTCGACGAAATCCAGACGGGGCTCGCCCGCACCGGGCGACTCTGCAGCTATCAACACGAGAGCGATCTGGATCCGGACGTCGTGATCCTGGGCAAGAGCCTGGGCGGCTCGCTGATCCCCATCTCGGCCACACTTACTCGCACGGAAATTCAGAAGCGCGCCTATGGCAGCGTGTTCAAGTTCGACCTCCACGGCTCGACGCTGAGCGGCAACGCCTTGGGCTGTCGAGTGGCACTGGAGACCTTGCGCTTGATCGACGCCTGGGGTCTGTGCGGGCGCGCGCAGAACCGCGGCGAGCAGCTTCAGGCCGGGCTCGAGGAGAGACTGTCAGGACATCCACTGGTGCGCGCCGTGCGTGGCCAGGGCCTGCTGGTTGGTCTCGAGCTGGGACCAACGGGAAGCAACTGGGTGCAACGTCACGCGCCCCGCCTGGTCAAGTTGCTGTCACGCCAGGTGCTGGGCCAGTGGCTGAGCGTGCGCCTGCTGGAGCGCGGGTTGCTGACGCAGCCAGCGTCTCAACAGTGGGACGTGTTGAAGTTGACCCCGCCGCTCACCGTGAGCGCAGAGGAAGTGGACACCCTGGTGGCGACCATCGGGGAGATCCTGGACGAGTACCGCGATCTCACCCCCCTCGTGCTTGACGTCACGAAGCGCCTTGGAGACCAGAAGAAGAGCGGCTGGCTGTTCCGCTAGGCAACGCACTACCTCGCGGCTGGCGCGCACGTCGACGTCGCGGCAGCGAGTGACAGGGTCACTCGGAGGGCTGCGCTCTCTCCCCCCTCCCGAATCGGAAGATCCCAGACTGGAGCCCTGGAGGAGGCTCACCGCTCACGCGAGCAAGATCGCCGACGCCCGACTTTTTCACCATTTCCGCACTTGCGATCGGCCCCGCGAAGGGTATTATCAGTCGCATGATAAATAACTGGATGGGCACTTGGCGGCCATTCAGTTCCGCTCGCTGAGGGCGCCTCCGCTTCTCATGACCAGGACCACGCCCAGCCGCGCCGCAGGGCCTGGCCAGGCGCGAGCTGTTCGCTCGCACAGGACCCGAGATGGCTGACCAACCAAAGAAGAAGCGCGCCGTCGTGGCGCTGGTGCTGATCGTGCTCCTGGCCGGAGGAGGTACGACGTACTGGTTCACCTCGGAGAGCGAGGCCGAGACGCCGCAGGTGTTTCACGGAAACGTCGACATCCGCGACGTCACCCTGGCGTTTCGCGTCAACGGGAGGGTGGACGCGGTGCTCAAGCAAGAGGGCGACCACGTGAAGAAGGGCGAGGTGATCGCTAGACTCGACCCAGCGCCCTACGAGCTCGCCGTCGCTCGAGCCAAGAAAGCCGTCGGTGTGGCCAAGGCACAGCTCAAGCTACTGGAAGCGGGCGCCCGTAGGGAAGACATCGCGCAGGCGCGGGCGATGCTCAAGGAACGTCGCGCCGCGCGCATCCGTGCGGAAGACCAGCTGAAGCGCATCGAGCCCCTGGTCGATGCTGGCGCGGCCACGAACCAGGACTTGGTCGCCGCGAAGAGCGGGGCCGAGCAGGCCAGAGCCGCCGTGAGCGCGGCGCAAGCGGTGGTGGCCAAGACCGTCCACGGTCCGCGGGTCGAGGACCTGGCGGTGGCTCAGGCCCAGGTGGAGCAAGCAGAGTCCGCGGTCGACGCCGCCGAGCTCAACCTCCAGGACACCAAGTTGCTGGCGTCCACCGATGGCGTGGTGGTGACGCGAGCCATCGAACCCGGGGCCATCGTGGGTCCTGGTTCGCCGGTCTTGGTGATCGCGGTGATGAATCCGGTCTGGATCCGCGCCTACGCGAACGAGGCACAGCTGGCAATGATCGCTCCTGGCACCTCGGTCAGCGTGTACACCGACGCTCGTCCGGACGCGCCGTATCGCGGCCAGGTCGGCTACGTCGCGAGCCAAGCGGAGTTCACCCCCAAGAACGTCGAGACCGAGGAGCTGCGCACCTCGCTCGTCTATCGCTTTCGCGTGATCGTCTCGGAGCACGACGATGGTCTGCGTCAGGGCATGCCCGTGACCATCCGTCTCGGCGTGAGTCGACCTGCGCCCGACTCCTCCCGCAGTGAGGCGCAGAATGACCAACCCTAGACAGGCCCTCGCGACCATTCGTGGCCTCAGGAAGAGTTTCCCCGGAGAAAACAAACCGGCGCTCTCCGACGTCGACCTCGACGTGCTTCCCGGACTGGTGACTGGACTGGTAGGTCCTGACGGTGCCGGGAAGACGACGCTGCTTCGGCTGCTCGCTGGTCTACTCGTCCCGACCCGAGGCGAGCTCTCGGTGCTCGGCCTGAACCCGACGCATGACAGCGACGCGCTGCGGGACTCGATCGGGTACATGCCTCAGAAGTTCGGCCTCTACGAGGACCTGTCGGTCATGGAGAACCTGGCTCTCTACGCCGATCTGAAGGGGTTGGTGGGAGAGCGACGCCGAACCACCTTCGACCGATTGCTGGCGTTCACCGACCTGGCGCGCTTCACCGATCGTCTCGCTGGACGCCTCTCCGGCGGCATGAAGCAGAAGCTCGGTCTGGCCTGCACGCTGCTCGGTACGCCGAAGGTGTTGCTGCTCGATGAGCCTGGAGTCGGCGTGGATCCGGTGTCTCGACGCGAGCTGTGGCGCATGGTGCACGAGCTGATCGCTGGCGGTATCGCCGTGGTCTGGAGCACGGCGTACCTCGACGAAGCAGAGGCTTGTGACCATGTGGTGCTGCTGAACGAAGGCGAGATCCTGTTCGCGGGAGCGCCAGCGGAGCTGCATGATCGAGTGCGCAATCGAGTCTTCCTCCTGAGCGACCTCGAAGAGCGACCGCGCATCGCCCTGAAGAACGCGCGTCGGGATCCAGCGAGCATGGATGGGGTGGTTCAGGGGCGAGGGGTACGCCTGATCGCGAGGCCAGACGCCGAACTGCACCCTCAGGACTTTGGAGTCTCCTCCGCTGCGACGCTACGGCCAACCCGTCCGCGCTTCGAGGACGGCTTCATCGACCTGCTCGGCGGCGTGCCCTCGGCAGAGTCGGAGCTAGCCAACGCGATCTCCGAACACCCTCACGACGATGCGATCGTGATCCGGACGCAGCAGCTCACCAAGAAGTACGGTGACTTCAAAGCCGCCGACGAGATCAGCGTATCCGTGAAACGAGGTGAGGTGTTCGGCCTGCTCGGACCCAATGGCGCTGGCAAATCGACCACCTTCAAGATGCTGTGTGGCCTCGTCTCGCCGACCTCCGGCGATGCTCAGGTCGCGGGCGTGAATCTGCGCTCTTCGCGCAGCGAGGCCAGGCAGCGTCTGGGCTACATGGCGCAGAAGTTCTCACTCTACGGAAATCTTTCCGTGAGGCAAAACATGGAGTTCTTCGGAGGCGCCTATGCCTTGGCAGGCAAGCGCCTGAAGTCCGCCATCGAGCGCATGGTGCACGTCTTCGAGCTGGCTCCGCTCATGCGCCGAGCGGCGGGGGATCTGCCGCTTGGCCACAAGCAGCGCCTGGCCCTCGCCTGCGCGCTCCTGCACGGCCCGGAGATCCTGTTCCTCGACGAGCCAACCTCGGGCGTGGACCCGCTGACGCGTCGGGAGTTCTGGACCCACATCAACGGAGTGGTCGAGCGCGGAGTGACCGTGCTCGTGACGACGCACTTCATGGACGAGGCAGAGTACTGCGATCGCATCGGCTTGATCTCGCGCGGAAAGATGATCGCGACAGGCACTCCCGATGACTTGAAGGCCAAGGCCACCACGCCCGAGCAACCCGACCCGACGATGGAAGAGGCGTTCATTGCTCTGGTGACGGAGGCTGCGTGACCGATCTTTCGCTTCGCCTTCGACGGCTCTGGACACTTTGCCGCAAGGAGACGCTTCAGATCATTCGCGACCCGAGCACCTTGCTGATCGCGTTCATCTTCCCGGGGATCCTGCTGTTCATCTTCGGCGCCGGCATCAACCTGGACTCGTCGACGGTGACCCTGGGTGTGGTGCTCGAAGACACTCGACCCCAGGCTATCAGCCTCGCCGAGTCTCTGGCCAACTCGCCTACCTTCCGTGTCAAGACGGGCTTCGACGCCAAGCAGATGGGCGACGAGCTCCGCGCAGGACGCGTGAGAGGGTTCCTGATCGTTCGCAACGACTTCTCCGAGCGGGCCTTGCGCCAGAGCCCTGGTACGCCGTCGCTGCTGCTCATAACGGACGGTTCGGAGCCCAACACGGCCAGCTTCGTCGCCGCTCACGTGCGAGGCGCCATCGCGGTCTGGCAGCGTGAAGAGCTAAGGCGCCTGGGACGGCAGCCTACGGGCATCGACGTGGAGACTCGCTCGTGGTTCAACCCATCGACCGAGAGTCGCAACTTCCTGCTGCCCGGTTCCATCAGCATCGTGATGACAGTCGTCGGCGCGCTGCTCACGGCGCTGGTGATCGCGCGGGAATGGGAACGGGGAACCATGGAGGCGCTGCTCGCCGCGGGAATCACCCGTTTCGAGCTGCTGGCCTCCAAGGTGCTCCCGTACTTCGTGCTGGGGTTGATCTCGTTCGTCATCTGCGTCGGCCTGACCCGCTACGCGTTCGGCGTGCCCTTCCGTGGCTCCTTCGGCGCGGTGATGCTCGTAGGAGCGCTGTTCTTGGGCAGCGCGCTGGGTCTCGGTCTGTTGCTCTCCACGGTGCTGCGCAGCCAGTTCAACGCGGCGCAGGCAGCGCTCAACGCCGCGTTCCTCCCAGCGCTGATGCTCTCGGGCTTCGTCTTCGAGATAAGCTCGATGCCACCTATTATCCGCGCGGTAACTCATGTCGTCCCTGCTCGCTACTTCGTCGTGGCGATTCAGACGGTGTTTCAGGCCGGTGATGTCTGGTCCGTGCTCATCCCCGCCTTCGAGGGGCTGGGGCTCGCAGCGGTGGGCTTCCTTGGCTTCACCTACCTGAAGACGAGGAGGCGGCTCGAGTGAACGCGACGCTGATTCGCCTCCGGGCGCTGATCCTGAAGGAGCTTCGTGCCGTACTCGGAGACAAGCAGAGCCTACGCCTGCTGATCATGCCGGTGATCTTGCAGCTGCTCGTGTTCCCGTTCGCGGCGACCTTGGAGGTCAAGAACAACAGCATCGCTGTATTCGACCAGGATCAGGGCCCAACCAGCCATGAGATGATACAGCGCCTGACTCGGACGCCCGCCTTCACCGAGATCGTGCAGGTTCATAGCGAAGCCGAAGCTCGGGCGTTGGTGGACAAGCAGACGGTGCTGCTGGTGTTGCGCTTCGGGCCGCAGTTCTCGAAGAGCGTCGAGTCCGGCTCGCCGGAGCCGATTCAGGCGGTGCTCGACGGTCGGCGCTCGAACTCGGCCCAGATCGCCCTCGCCTACGTGCAGCAGATCGTTGGCGCCGTGCCTTTGAACTCCCAGGTCGCGCCCTCCGCCACGCTGGCGGTGCGCAACTGGTACAACCCGAACCTCGAGTACTTTCGCTTCATCGTGCCGTCGCTCGTCGCGATGATCACGACGCTGAGCGCGCTGATCGTGACGGCGATGTCGGTCGCGCGAGAGCGCGAACAAGGCACCCTGGACCAGCTGATGGTCAGCCCGCTGACGCCGTCCATGATCTTCATCGGCAAGGCCGTGCCTGCGCTGATCGTCGCGATGATCCAGGCAACCATCATCATCCTCGGTGGAGTCTACGGGTACGGCATCACCTTCCAGGGTTCGCTGCCCCTGCTCTACGGCTGCATGGTCGCCTACGTGGCTGCCCTGGTCGGCGTCGGGCTGTTCATCTCCAGCGTTTGCGCCACGCAACAACAGGCGTTCCTTGGCGTGTTCTTCTTCGTGATGCCGTCGATCTTGCTCTCAGGATACGTCACGCCCGTGGACAACATGCCGGAGTGGCTACGAATCGCCACCTGGGCGAACCCGGTGAGACACTTCGTCGAGATCACCAAGGGCATCTACCTCAAGGACGCCCAGTTCTCCGACTTCTCCCACAACGTGTACGCGCTCTTGGCGATCGCACTCGTGACGGGAGTCACCGCGCTCGGCGTATTCAGGCGTCGCCTGGGCTAACCCAGCAAACCCCTCAAGCAACCCATCGAGACCCATGGCCAGACCCAAGAGCGATATCGAACCCCGGATCATCCGTGCGGCCCACGACATGTTCCTGCAAGAGGGCGTGGAGTCAGCGTCATTGCGCGCGATCGCGCGCAACGCGGGCACCAACATCGGCATGGTGTACTACTACTTCCCGACCAAGGACGACCTGTTCATGGCGGTCGTCGAGGACGTCTACGATGGACTCCTGAAACGCATCAAGCAGGCGTTCGACACCGAGCATGCAGTCGAGGAACGGCTGCACCGTGCGTTCGCGATGCTCGGGGCGCTGGAGCCCTACGAGCTGGAGGTCGGACGTATCGTGGTGCGGGAGATGATGAGTTCCACCGAGCGCCGCGCCAAGCTGCTCGAACGGTTCCAGCGCGGGCACCTGCCGCTGATCGTCAGCACCATGCTCCAGGGGCTCCAGGAAAGGAAGTTCGATCCCGCGATCCCGCTCCCGGTCCTGATGACGACCGCCATCGCTGTCGGCGCCGTGCCTCAGCTGATGCTCCGCGTGCTCGGCGAGCGCTTGCCTGGCTACGACGCCGTTCCGCAGGGGCCCGAACTGGCGAACGTGCTCGTGCGCATCCTGTTCAACGGTGCCGGGGGGCCCGATCGCCCCGCCGCGCGGCGCCGCGAATCGCCCAAGGAAGACCACCCATGAAACCACTCAGCTATTCCCATGCGGCTCTGGTGGCGCTGAGCATCGGCAGCTCGCTGTCGATTTGCGCGCCGGTCGCAGCACAAACCCCGCCTGTCGCAGCGCCTGCTGCCTCGGCGGCGACGCGCACGTCCAGCGCCGACGATCTGGAGCGACGTCTGAGAGGCTTGATCGCTCGGCCCGGAGGCTTGACGGCACGCCAGGCATCCGCAAAGGCGATCGCGACCAGTAACGAGCTCAAGCAGAGTGAAGCAGAGGTGCGGAGCGCCGCGGCCGAGAAAGATCAAGCCGCGGTAGGCTACATACCTCGCGTCACCCTCACCGCTCGCTACACGCGACTCTCGGAGATCGACAGCGCCAGCCTGGGCACACTGGTCGGGACCACCCAGGCCGGGCCCATTGCCCCGGGGCAACCTCTGATCGGGGTCAATGTGTCGTTTCCACAGATCCTGAACCAGTACTTGCTTCAGGCAAACGTCACGGTTCCACTGACAGACTACTTCTTGCGCACCAACCACACGAACCGCGCCGCGAGCCACAGCCTCCGAGCAGCCAGGTATCGGCAGGAGGTCAGCAAGCGGAGCGCCGCGCTCCAGGCTCAGCTCGCCTACTACGCGTGGGCGCAGAGCGCGCTCGCGAACGTCGTGGCCGAGCAAACGCTCGAGCAGGCGCCGGCGCACTCCCAGGTCCCCGCGCCG
>JAGQIY010001455.1 GCA_020430865.1 Myxococcales bacterium | reverse complement strand
CGGAGCTCGGTGCGCACCCCAGCGATGTTTATCTCCTAGGGGATTCAATCCTGGTGGCTCCGGTCATCGAGCGGGACGCGCGTCGGCGCGACCTGACGTTTCCGCCGGGGCGCTGGGTGAACTGGTGGACGGGTGCGGTGCAGGAGGGGGGAGGCAGCGTGACAGTGGATGCTCCCCTCGGACAGATCCCCGTCTATGTTCGCGCTGGCGGCGTCGTGCCCTTGCTGCGCCCAACCATCGACACCATGGCGCCGACGACGTTGCCGAACGAGGTCGACTCCTACGCCACGACCCCAGGGCTGCTCTATGCGCGAGTGGTACCCGGTGAGGCGACGACCTTCAGCGTCTTCGATGGCGCCGAGCTCGGGGTGGCGAAGACCACTGGCGGCTTCGAACTCACCACCGCGGACGGCTCGGAGTTCAAGCAGGGAACGTGGTTCGAGGTCATCGCAGCTGGGAGCGAGCCCAGCGCCGTCACCCTCGATGACGCAGCGCTGAGCCGACTCGGGAGCGTGGCGGAGCTCGAGGCCGCGACCTCTGGCTGGGCCTTCGATGCCGCGGTCGGGGGCACGTTGCACGTCAAGCTCGCCGCTGGTAACCACAGCGTGCAAGTCTCGGAGTGACGCCGCACAACATATCCTTGCGGATTTTGAGGCACCTGCTGCAGGTTTGGGGGTGAGGGTAGGCTGCGGTGCTGGCTCACCCCCGAACCAGGCGTCCGGAGAATCGATTGGGCTCGCTGCGCGAGCGGCGCGCGCTCGAGGTCGGCCTCGGGGCCCTCGCAGGGCGCCGCGCGCCTGCGGGAGCGACAGTGTCGGCGGATGTTTGTCCCTGGATGGGCGGAGAGCCTGGGAAGCTCCGAAGCGTTAGCCGTCGGCGCCGTGAGCCAATCGCACCGACCAAACACACGTTCGCTTCAGGTTTGGCGGCGCGTGTCGTTCTCGAGGCGCTGGACTCCAGCCTGCTCGGCTAACCCTGCGCGACGCATTCGCTCTTCTGCGCAGCCCATGCTTTTTCAATTGTGAAAACCCCCTTCGCTCATCCGTCCGACGCGCCTCCGGCGCCCGACTGCGCCGGTCTGCACCTTCGGGATCATGGCTCCGATGTAGGACGGATCTCGCTGGTCGAGCCGTCGGCGAATGTGACTGAGGTGTCAAAATCCCCTATATTCGAGGAGCTTTCGCAGTCGGAACGGTTGGCTGACGAAGAGGTGGTCGAGGTGCACGACGACGTGGACTCGACTCTGGTGAGCCCCGCGCTTGCGCGGAAGAGGCAGCTGGGATCCATGAGCGAACTCGGGCGTTACTCAATCTACGGCAACATCGCGCACGGCGGGATGGCGACCGTCCATCTCGGGCGGCTGAAGGGAGCCGTGGGTTTCGAGCGCACCGTGGCCATCAAGCGCCTGCACCCGCAGTACGCGATGGACCCGAGCTTCGTCGACATGTTCACGGACGAGGCTCGCGTTGCCTCGCGGATTCAGCACCCGAACGTGGTCTCTACACTGGACGTGGTCCAGAGCGATGGGGAGCTGTTCCTGGTGCTCGAGTACATCCACGGCGAGACCTTGGACCGCCTGATCACCCACCGCGGCGGTAGCGGTGGTGAGAGCCGGACGCGAGTGCCTCCGGCGATCGCGTCGGCCATCATGATCGGGACCTTGCTGGGGCTCCACGCGGCGCACGAAGCGACCGACGGCCGTGGGGAGCCTCTGAAGCTCGTGCACCGGGACATCTCGCCCCACAACATCATCGTCGGGGTGGATGGGATCCCGCGAGTGCTCGATTTCGGCATTGCCAAGGCAGTGGGGCGCAGCCACTGCACTCAGGATGGCTACATCAAGGGCAAGATCGCATACATGCCGCCCGAGCAGCTGTACGGCGAGCGGCTGGACCGGCGCGCGGACGTGTACGCCGCAGGCGTCGTGCTCTGGGAGCTTCTGACTGGACAGCGACTCTTCGCGGGTGGGGACTCGCCTGCGATCTTGAAGTCGGTCGATCCGGTCAGTGACGCGCCAAGTGCGCGCGTGGAACGCGCGGAAGGCGCGTGTCCGGATCTTGGCCATCTGCGTGCGCTCGATCGAGTCGTGCTGATGGCCCTCGAGGAGGATCCCTCGGATCGCTTCTGCAACGCGCGGGAGTTTGCGCGGGCCATCGAGCGCGCGGTGCCACCCGTAGCGACGAGCATCGTTTCCGAGTGGATGCAGTCCTTGGCCCGAGAGACGCTGGAGAAGCGCTCCCTCGAGATCTTGGCCGTGGAGCGGAGTGACGGGCGCAGCAGTCTGTGGGATGTCGACGGCACCAACCCGGAGCTGATCGCCCAGGTGAAGTCGGGCCAGGCGTTGCCCATCGAGCGTGACTCCACACGGCTCGGTCTCGGGCCGACGATCTCGGCACCTCGGCCCCCTCCACGACGCTACACCGGCCCAGGAGCTACCGAGCTGTTGCCGCAGGACGTGGCCAGCGCCCCGCATGCGAGCGGGAGGGGGATCGAGCTGACGCCCGCCTTGGCCTCGGCGAGCCAGAGCGGTGAGTGGGCAGGTTCGACGGAGATCCGCGAGTTCGGTCGACCGAGTCGCCGCCCCGCTTGGTGGATCGCCGCGGCCGCCGTGATGCTCTTCGTGGGCATGGGGGCTGGCGCGGCGCAACGCTTCGCGCTCAATCAAGCCTCTTTGGCCACCGCCACCCCACCACCCGAAGCCGTCCCGGCGGCAGCGGCTCCTGTCGCACCTGACCAACCCGAGATCGTTTCCTCAAGGAATGTTCGACAGCCAGCCGCCAGTGCTCCGGTGAACGTGGCTCCGGTGATCGTGCGAGGGTCGCGCGCCGACGGCGACGAGACCCTGGACGTCGGCGATCTCCCCAAGGAGTCCGCGAAACCGCTGGCAAAGAAGCGAGCGGCCCGGCGCTGGGTCAAGCCCAGCGCGGTCAAAGCCAGCAAGCCCGCCCATTGCGCTCAGCCCTTCGTGATCGACGCTCAGGGTCACAAAGTCTACAAGCGCGAGTGCTTCTAGCGCATCCTTGGAGCATGCGGCGGAGGGGTCTGTCAGCGCTTGGGATGGGCAGCGTCAGCGCGCTGCTGACTCTGTTGTACCCCTCGCCGCCCGCGTTCGGCGCCGAACCGAGCGTGGATCAATGCCTGGATGCGTCCGAGCAGGGCCAAAGGCAGCGAGACGGAGGCGAACTCCAGGCTGCCCGCGCGAGCTTCGTCACCTG
>JAGQIY010001454.1 GCA_020430865.1 Myxococcales bacterium | reverse complement strand
GTCGGCAAAGTCTACGACTTCATGCGCATGCGTCGGATCTTCGGTCCGATGAGCCTGCTCCTCGTGCTGTTGGCCTTTGGCAGCATCTTCTACCCTGGCCCCAAGCTCGGCACGGACTTCAAGGGCGGCACCGAGGTCGAGGTCGCCTTCACCAAGCCGGTCGAGGTCCCGCAGCTGCGCGACATCATCAAGGCTGGAGGCTTCTCGAGCCCCGACATCGTTCGGGTCGAGGAGGGGAGCGCGAAGAACCGCTTCATGATCCGCGTGCAGGAGGTGTCCGCCATCGACGACGCCAAGCAGCGCGAGATCGAGACTGCGCTGTGCTTCGGCGAGGGGCTGCCCGAAGACCGCTGCCCAAAGGAGCGAACGGCCACCGAGGTGAAGTTCAGCCCCGGCGGAGACAAGGTCAGTGTTCGCTATCGCGAGGCGGCGGACCTCGCCCGCATTCGCCAGCAGATGAGCAGCGTGGGCGGCGTCGCCGTGCGTGATGGTGAGAACGCCGTTTCGATTCAGAACTCCCGTGAGCACCGCGTGGAGATCCAGCTGAAGAGCAAGGGCGATCAGCTCATGGACGTGCTGCGGACGAAGCTCGGCACTGACGTGGTGCCAGCGGAGCCCCTGAGGGTGGAGTGGATCGGCCCGAAGGCGGGCGCTCAGCTCAGGGATGCGGCGCTGAAGAGCATCCTGATCGCGCTGGTGTTCATCACCGCCTACATCGCCTTCCGCTTCGACCTGCGCTTCGCGCCGGGTGCCGTGATCGCCCTGATTCACGACGCGGTGCTGAGCGTGGGCGTGCTGGTGTTGGTGCAGAAGGAGCTGAGTCTCTCCACGGTCGCCGCGGTGCTGACCATCGTGAGCTACTCGGTCAACGACACCGTCATCGTCTACGACCGCGTGCGAGAGAACCTCGGGAGGATGCGCGGCGCGAGTTTCATGAAGATCATCAACGTGAGCCTCAGCGAGATGCTGAGCCGAACGGTGCTGACCAGCTGCACGACCATCTTCAGCTTGATGTTCTTCTTCGTGCGGGGCACGGGCACGCTGAAGGATTTCTCCTTCACGCTGATCGTGGGCTTGATCCTGGGAACCTACTCCTCGATCTACGTGGCGCTGCCTCTCACCGAGTGGCTCGACCGCAAGTTCTTCAGCAAGGTCGTGAAGAAGAAGCCCGCGAAGCCGATTCGCAAGCAAGGCGAAGCCGTCATCTGATCGGTGGCTCCAGACTTGGACTGAACCCGCGCGGAATCGTCCGAGGTGTCGAGAGGCGCAGCGTGCGACGCTGCGCCTCTCGTCATTGGTGCCAGCTGTTTCGTGGTGATGAGGAATCAGTCGTCAGACGGCAGGCTTGGCTGCTGCCCGACGCCGCATTCGTCCGCTGGACGCGTAGCTGGATTGGTTGGGGGGGAGGGAGTCACGCGACCCGTCGCAAGGCGGCGCGGACCGATGCCGGGCGACGCACGGGGTAACGGAGGTTGGCGCCGTTCTCACAGGCACTCCCCAGCTTGTACATAGCAAGCGCGCACTTTGCCCCGATGCAGCCCGTGGGAACCAACGAATCTCACCCCCCGCGCGGCCGAACCCAAGTTGACATGGAGCAGCTCGCAGTCGAAAAGCGGGGGATGGTGATGCGAGCCCCCGAACTCAGCGCATTGGCCCTGGCTTCGGAGCGCTGCCTCGAACCGCGGAGCGGCGCGAACGAGCAGATCGGCAAGCTGACGGGGGCGCTCGGGATCACCCGTACGCTGGCAGACGTGCTCGTGCGGCGGGAGCTTCTCGATGTCGAGCTGGTCCGCGGGTTTCTGGCTCCGAAGC
>JAGQIY010001453.1 GCA_020430865.1 Myxococcales bacterium | reverse complement strand
TCGAGGTGAGCACGGTTCTCCAGGCTGACCTGGCCGCCCACCGTGTACGCGTCGAGCAGCAGATCGGTCCCCGCAGGCGGCGGATTCAGGAAGTAATCACGCGGAGTTCGTGCCTCCACACTTGAGCAGACGGACGTTAGACCGATGGTGAACGCGCAAGCCGCGAAGGCCCCCCTCAGCTTCTGCATCTTTGATCAGCTCCGTCGTCGGCGGCCGACCGCCAGTACCAGGCCCACGAGGAACAGCGCGGCTCCGACGGGCAGTTCAGGGGAGTGTCCGGGGATACTGCAACCGCAGCCGCCGGGCTTCTCTTTGATCGGCTTCGGGCCGTCGTTGCTCTGCATCGGGGGCGCGTCGTCATCGACTGGCGCGCCATAGACCGGATCCCAGTTCTTCTTGCCCACGCCAGGATCGGCGACGTCCATCTGATCCTGAGCGGGGTCGCCGCTCTTGGTCGAGTCCGCGTCGCCGTCCTTGATGTTGCCGTCCTTGTCGACGGCCTTCATCTGCTCCTTCTTCTTCTTGTCTTCCTTGTCGACGAAGGAGATGGAGCGACGGTCGACGACCGGGTTCTCACCCTCGAGCACGATCTTCGTGGTGCGGCCGATGGTCTGGCCCGTGCTGCCATTGCGTAGAGTGACCTTGTACTCGCCCGCTTCGTAGCCGTGACCGCGCGTGATCTTGAAGGTGAAGCGCGTACGCTTCTGGATGGTGCCGCGGCCCGGATCCAGGAAGCCGATGGTCACGCTCTCGATCTGCGCTTGCTTGTTGGTGATCGGCACCTTGCGCAGCTGGGGGCCATCCTTGCCGTCCACCAGGTTGCGCTCGTAGTACATCGTCTGCTGGAACTCGAACTTCACCGGTACGTGTGCGACGTCGGGGGCCTTGGGCAGGTTGATGGTTACCTCCAGGTGCCAAGAGCCCGTCCCGACCTCCTTGGGATGCGTGCTCTTCCACTGCACGCTGCCGACCGCGCTCGCGTTGAGCGCGAAAGTCGTCAGCAAGAGCGACACCGCCAGCACTAAGAAACGACGAAGCATTCCACCACCTTCTGAGCTCATGGCTCGACCTCCGGAGGGAGAGACGCTAACAGAAAGCCGGTAGCGTGGGGAACGGGCTCGGCAGAGCGAGGCGGGGGAAGACGGGTCGCGGTCGCGAGCGTTGCGCCGTGAATGGTCCTCGAGTGCACTCAGCTCAGAATGATCCGCTGCGCCCACCCCGAGCGATCGGGCCGCGGCTTGCTGCATCGCTCATCGCGGGCTCGCTTGCCATGGCCCAGCTGCTGGCAGCGTGTGCGCCAGCTCCCGCTTCCACGCCCCGGCCCTCGGTGGCGGTGTTCGCTCCAGAAGCGCCCCCGCCCGACTCCCCTCCAGCCGACTCGACACCACCCCTGTCCCCAGCAGTCGTCGCAGAGCCTTGCATCGACCCCACCCCGCCGGCGCCAGAGTGCGCGAGCGATCTGCTGCGGGTGCCTTCCGCGCTGGCATACAACCCGCGCTACGCACTCCCGCCTGCGGACGTTCGCCGCGTGCTGGACGACGTCGCGACGGCGATGCGAGCACACCCCAGCTGGCAAATGCTTCGCGTGGAGGTGTACTCGAGTCGAGACCCAGGCGCTGACCCCCGTCGCGTGCGCCGAGAGATGCAGCAGAGTCAGGCACGTGCGAACGCGATCTTCGGCTACCTGTTCCACAAGCGGAAAATCTCCGCCGAGCGCATGGATGCGATCGGGTATGGCTACGACGTGGGCTTCGCTCGGCGGGACGTGCGCTGGCCGGTGGTGCTTCGGCTGGTGCATCGGCTAGATTCGAAGCGTTGAGCGTACCGCCGGGGTTGCGGGGGATCACGCTGAGGGCAAGCGTTGGGGGAGGTTACACGACAACAGCTGATCGCGCTCCTGGAGCACGCCTCCGAGGGACTGATGGTCCACGACGACGATGGCGTCTTGCTCTACGTGAACGAACGCTTCTGCTCCGTGCTCGGCTACACCTGCGAGGAGCTGATGCAGCTCAGCGTCTTCGATATCGAGGTCGGGCTCGACGAGACTCAGGTTCGCCACATCTGGCGGATGATGGTGGACGGGGAAGTGGTCGACTTGGAAGGTCACCATCGCGCGAAGAGTGGTGAGACCGTGGTGACGCGTGTGAAGGCGCGTTGCGATAGTTCCTCAGGGAAACGCTTGTTCTACATCGCCGCGCGGGAGGCGCTGGAGTCCTACGACTTCGTGATCTCGGTCAACCGCGAGCTGGAGTCGATTCAGCAGCGGCTGGTCGCTTCCGAGGCGAGCTATCGAGCGCTCCTGGACACCACCCGGGAGGCGATCATGGTCTTCGACTGGGACTCTGCGCTGTGTCTGTGGGCCAACGACGCCGCCTGCGAGCTATTCGGCTACTCCCGGGAAGAACTGATGAGGTTCACTGGGCGCATGCTCCAGGACGTGTCCCAGGCCGACCTGGTGGACGCGGTCTCCGCACGGCT
>JAGQIY010001514.1 GCA_020430865.1 Myxococcales bacterium | reverse complement strand
ATTGCTCACAAAGCACGGCCTACCGTAGTGCCCAAGCACCACACGGACTACATGACTACTTCCGCTTGGTGGCAGTGCAGCACCACTGCCTGCCATGAGATCCATCACTTGCAGGCGATCCTCCTCTTGCAGCCTTTCGCCTGGCGGATACCTATGCAGGATGTCTCGATAGTGAATACGTGCCTGGTTGAGGCTAGGAAACAGATGTTCGGCAATGCGAACTGGAATACTTGAAGGCATGTTGAACCCCTTGTGCTTGTGAACAAAACAATGGAGCGGTCCTGAAACTGTGAACCACTCACACCATTTGCATTGCTTCACTATTCAGCACAGACATCACTGTCGGCAAACCGTTCTTGCAGGACAAAGCAGAGGCGGAGAGATTGACGATGCCGTTCCAGCACGCCAAGTCCACCCGCCCCTTCCAAGGCTCTCCATCAACCCCTGCTCGCACCATAGCCATGGTGACCAGAGCCGTATTGCTTCGTCCTGGCCTTGCACAGGTAGCTTGCGCGCTGAAAGAACGCCGCAACAGAATCAGGTTCGTCGCGGAGCAGCATGTAGGACGGGTTCTCCGGAAAGTGCGCCAACGGCTTGGCGTCTTCCACCGAGATGGCAAGAGCGCTCGCCCAGGCCTCCCAGATCCGATTGGCCATGTTTCCACCAGCCGACCGGAAGTCGCCCAACCAGTTGTAGGCATGACCATTGAGAAGAACCACAAAGTGGTAGTGAACCTTCCCTTGGTCACCAATCTCTCTCACCCAGAAATACCGGACTCTCGTGTCATGCACGAGCCCCCCATTCTTCTTTGCAATTTCTCGGTTGTGCCTGATCTTGGCCTTTAGAGACTCAATGAATCTAGTGACCACAGCACTACCAGCAACCACCTCATCGCGCGCCAGGTCATCAGGAAGACGAAGATCAACCCTGAATGCAAACACCCTGCCGTGCTCATCAAGGGCACAATCAATCACCTTGTGAAGAGCCTCAAGATACTCCTCCACCATGGGCAGACTGCCACTCAGGAGTGGCATTGCACAGTAGGCGTCTTCGAAATACAGGCGATGGTTCTTGTTGATATCAAAAAATACTTGGTTCATTTCAACCTCATCAGAGCAATATAGCGTTGCCCATGCAAGCATGACGCTTGCAGCCTACACAGGCACCTCTATATCTAATATTCATACTACCAATACCTAACGATGCTTCTGCACTAAAAACACGGCAGCTCCATCAATAATAAAAAATACCGATTGGCATCTCCAGAAAAGAACACCAAACGCCACTCTGGGAATATAGGAATGGGCTACAGCTGTCTCAACTCCATTCGCTTGGCCAGCCACGCGTCAACCTCCTCCTTGATCCACCCCACCGACCGCACCCCCAGCTTCACTGGTTTAGGGAATCGGTTATTTTTCATGTACTGGTAGAGCGTCGACCTTGGTAGGCCTGTCACCTCGCTCACTGCGGGAAGTCTCATGATCACCATGCTTTGCACCTTTTGGCTGTTTGTCCAAAGCATTGCCATGCGCAATATTTTTCACATCAAAATCACAACACTGACTCACTTAGCATGAAGCACAACAGCGCAGTGATCTGGCGCTCCTGGACTCCAATGGGCAATGGCTCATTGGCTCCGATGTTTGAATTGATGGATCAGTGACCCGGAAAGCCGGAAGCCTGGGAGGCTGCGACGCAGGGAGGCTGAGAGGCTGAGAGGCTGGGAAGCTGGGAAGCTGGGAAGCTTGGTAGCTTGGGAGCTTGGGAGCTTGGGAGCTTGGGAGCTTGGGAGCTTGGGAGCTTGGGAGCTGATCACTTTTCTTAAATATTCTTTAAAATCAATGACTTATCTAAGAAAGATAACCCAAAATAAACAGCCAAAAGCAATCAAGCGTTGCTATTGACAACATCAAAAATATAGCTAAAGATTGTTCAATCGTGCATCGAGCTAGTAGCTATAAACCAATCTTTTTCTAATCAAGTTTGAGTCAAAAATCCGTCTAAATTGCTTCCAAAAAGCTTCGAAATTCAACCACAAAGCAATCACAGCCATGATCCCTCTCGATAAAATTCAACTCTCCCGAATTTTAGAAACAAACGAAATATCGGAACGAGTGATTTCTTTTGCCTGGATTCAACTAGCAAATGAAAATATCAACATAGGAACATACAGAGCAGAATCAATCACAGCCGATTTCATTGCAACAGAGTTAGCCGGCTACCTGAACTCCAAAAATAAAATCAAAAACGATATAAAAAACAATCTCATCTCACAAATGCATTTTAAGTGGATAAAGAACAACGATCGCCAACCATACTGGATAGAGCAGAGCATAATCAAACAAATAGTCGCCAATAATAACTCACCAACT
>JAGQIY010000152.1 GCA_020430865.1 Myxococcales bacterium | reverse complement strand
CCCGAGCCGCTGCTGCCGCCCGAGCCGCTGCTGCCGCCCGAGCCGCTGCTGCCACCCGAGCCGCCGCTGCCACCCAGATCGGTTCCGCCCTGGCCGCCTCCTTGAGCGCTGCCACCTTGAGCATCCGCTCCCGCCTGGCCGCTGCCGCCCTGGCCGTTCTGCGAGCAAGCGGCCGCACACGCGTTGATATCCCCGGTGTCGCAGACGCAGCGGTCGAAGCAGCTGGCGCAAGCGCTGCATCCGCTCTCCACGTCGCACCCTGCCGCGCCAAGGTTGCCATCGTCGAAGCCACCCCCGCCAGACGCTGACTGGCAGGCCAGCACCAGCAGACCGAACATCCCCACCATACCGCGTGACAGCCAGTGCTTCATACTTGCCTCGTCGACGACACCAAGGCGACTCCGGGACCCGCTCCCCATTGCCCCGCGGCAACGGCTAGCCGGAACGTCCGAGGTCGTCTCATGGAGCTATCACGCTGCACTTAACTGCACAACGAAACGGGCTGGCTTTTTCGCACGAGAACAGTGTGGCCAAAATTGTTGGAGCGACGCACCAGGAGCGTGGCCGGAGACTGGACGCCTGGTCACCAACCGTCACGCTTCTTCCACGCGTTGCCTCAGATGGGCACGAGCGTGCCCCGAGCCGCCCAAGCGAATTCTTACCGCGAGGCAAGAAGTTCGAGCCAACAGGCCGACCAATTGCTTATCCGCACGGCAAACCAAACGCTTGTCTGCCTGACACCTCGAGCCTGAACGCAATCCTGCGGCGGTCCGTTCGCGAACGGTGCCCCCGTTGCCCGCCGCTCGCGACAGCCCGTTCGGACGGCGATTCACTGCGTGAGTCGATTGTCCCGAATCAGGCCGAGCGGAGCGACCACACCAGCGGGAGACCATCTGGTCACGACACCATATGCCAGGCTTGGCAGGGACTTCGGCTTCGGGACGAGCAGCGTCCCTCCGAACTGCTCCTCTGCGAACGGGTAGTAGAACCCCTTCAGCTCCTCGAGCTCGTTGCCCGCCTCGTCCACCAGCATCACGCTGCGCTCGTCGCCCCAGGCGGGACCGTTCAGGCGGACGTCCGGGACGCGCACGATGCTGCCATCGCCGTCTACCACGAAGTCCATGTACTCACGGGCCAGGCGGGCTGGATCGCTCGGGGAGACCACGTAGCCACCGCCGTTCACGTAGGCGACACGGTCGAAGATCGCGCCGTAGTTGTAGTCGCTGATCCAGTTCGGGTTGCAGTAGCCCATGATGTCTTTGTAGCTCGTGGGCTGACGCACGCGATCGATCGACATGTCGTAGCCCCAGCTGCCGATGCCCCCACCGGCGTACGGAAACGCGCCGTCAGTTTGCTGCACCTGACCGCAGGGAGCGTGAGCCCTCCCATGAGCGTGCCCCAGCTCGTGCGCCATGGTGTCCGGCGATCCAATATCGCTTCCGTCGGGAAAAATTCCGAGCCCAATCGACGCTCGCTGATAGTCGTCGTTGGGCCGAGGCAAGCCGCTCAGCCCGGCTACGCAGCCACTCCCACAGAACCCCTGCGCGCTCTGCGACGGGGTCAGCAGGCCGAAGTAGTAGGTGTTGTACGGCTGATGCAGGCGTTAACACCCTCTGGTGAATCACTGAGCGTATTCTTCTCAGCTGCATGGCACAGCCGCGGCGTACGTCGTTGCGCGGGGCTG
>JAGQIY010001452.1 GCA_020430865.1 Myxococcales bacterium | reverse complement strand
CTTGGGTGTAGTCCTGCTTCTGCGCCTTGGGGTGCCCGGCCAGGTAGACCCACTTGCAGCCCGCCGCGTGGAGCGCCTTCGCGAAGCTCGCGGCGTGCTCTTCGTAGCGCGCGTCGCTCGAGCAGAGCACCGCGATGCTCGCCTGGCTCTGCTCGAAGACGCCCGCGCACGCAGTGGCGTCCAGCAGCTGATCGGCGCTGAGGCTGTCCACACTGGCAACCGCCTCGATGCCCCCAGCCTCGAAGAAACTCTTGCTGAAGCTGGCGCGCGCGGTGTGCTCCGCGATTGGCCCGATGCAGGCAAGGAAGACTCTCGGGCGGACGCCGCGGGCCTTGAGTGCGCCATCGCTCCTGTCCCGCAGGTCTTCGAAGGGCTGGGCGAAGCGCCTGCGAGGCAGCTTCGTCACGCGCGTGAGCTGCGTGCTGAGCGCGCTGGCCAGCTGACCCAGGGTCGCGCCTTTCGCCGCTGCATCCAGCCATCCCCTCACCCCCTGATCCGTAGTGACTTGGATCTCCTGACGCTCCAGGCGAGCGATCGCCGCCTGGTTGAGCGCGGCCCAGTCGAGTTCACGCACCTCGACCGCGCGCTCCGTCAAGTTTGGGAACTCGCTGACGCCAGTGATTGCGTCCTTGCGCCTGGCGATGTTGGCGTCCCGCGCCTGGCGCGTCGCCGCCAAGCGCTCCGACAGTGACCCGCTCTTGGCGAAGGCCAACAAGCCACCTGCCGCCTCGACCTCCTGAAACAACTTCCATGCGGAGCTCGCAAGCTCATCGGTGAGGTGCTCGATGGCGAACGAGCCACCTGCCGGGTCGAGGACCCGCGCCAAATGCGCCTCTTCGAGCAACACCAGCTGCGTGTTGCGTGCCACACGTCGCGCGAACTCGTCCGGCGGGCCCAGGGCCGCGGTGTAGGGCAGCAGCGTGATGCTGGAAGCACCCCCGACCGCTGCGCTGAAGCCGGCCATGGTCGCCCGCAGCAGGTTCACCCAGGGGTCACGCTGAGTCACGCAGCTGTACGCCATCCGGGCGCCGAGATTGATCCACGGGGAAACCTCGGCACCATCCGCGTGGGCGAACGCCTCGATCACCCGCGTCCACAGCGAGCGCATCGCGCGCAGCTTGGCGACGTCCTCGAGCTGACGAGCGCTCACGCTGAGCTCGAAGCGCAGCTGACGAAGCGCAGCTGGGAGGGCGAGTCCTGCGCCAACCAGCGCCTTGACGTAGCAGACACCCGTGGAGAGCGCGAACGCCAGCTCCTGAGCCTCGCTTGCGCCAGCATCGACGTAGGGTCGCGTCGACACCAGCAGCGCCTGGAGCCTGGGGTAGTGCTCCGCGCAGTGCTTTGCGAGGCTCGCGGCTTGCTCCAGCGCCTGCTCCGGCGCGGTGGAGAGCCAGCCCTCGCTCAACAAGGCTGCCAAGGGATCCGCCCCGAGCTCGCCGCGCACTTCCGCAGGGTTACAGCCTCGACGCTCGATCAAGGCCAGGAATAGACTCGCAGCACTGGCGAAGCTCGGGCCGGCGTCGAGCGCGACGGTGCAGAGCTCCAGCTGCACTCCGTCCAGAGCGCGGTCTAGATCCCCGAGGCAAGAGATCGAGACACCCTCGATCCCGACGTCGGCGCCATGAATGTCGGGATCGAGGCCAGCGCGCCCGGCGCGATCCCAGCACAGCTCGAGAGACGTCGCGCCGCGCTCCAGCTCGTCGAGCGCTACGCGGTTCAGCTCCTGCAGGTCGCCTTCGACGAGTAGCTGGCGAACGTCCCAGCCGGCTTGGGTGTTGCCCAGGGTCGTCGCCCCGCGCAACAGCGGCGGGCTTCCGGGCGCACTCCGAGATGTCTCGTCGACGGGCGCCGTCGAACGCGCGTAGATGGGAGCTAGCTGGATGCCGTCATACGTGCGGCTGCTCAGTCGATCGAGCGACTGCCCCTTCAAGCTCGCTTCAGCCAGCTCTCGCCACTCGCTCTCACTCAGAGCGGGGAACTCGCTGGCCAG
>JAGQIY010001451.1 GCA_020430865.1 Myxococcales bacterium | reverse complement strand
CTCCGTCAGCTTCAACGGTTTGTTCGGCAGCCGTCGCGCTACTGGTCAGTAGATGAGTTCAATGTCCGCGGGGACGAGCTCGAGCATGCGTTCTTCCGTCACGTAGTCATCCGTGTCGGTGACGCCCATGCGCGAGATGCGAGCGCCTTTCCGGCAGGCTGGACAATACATGATCGCCCAGCCGACATCCGAGTCAGGATGGCGGACAACCACGACGTTGATGGTGCCTTCTTTGCACTCCGGGCAGGTAGCGGAGCTGCCGTCAGAGTGTATCTTGAAGGCGTCGAGCCACGCGTGATAGCCGCTCATCACTCACCTCGAGTCTTGTGAAGCTGGAAGTAGCGCCAGAACGTCTCTTCGACCTCATAGGCGGCCTTTTCAAACGCACCAAGTTGCGCGGACGACGTCGGCTTGCCCAAGGTTCTAATCTGGTAGACGTGAGTGTATTCGTGCCCGAGGGTCTTGACGAGTGTCTCGACGCTGGAGAACGCTTCCGGGTAAAGCTCAACGATCTTGGCGTGCGGATGCGTGTAGCCGAGGAACTGTCGTCCCACGAGGCTAGAGTCTCTGACGATCTTGATCTTCACGCCGCGCATGTGGATGCCCGCACGTCGAGCGATCGCTCGCACGACACGGTGCTGCATTGGAACGGCGAGCTTGGCGAAGGCGCCTGTATTGGCGACCCTTCGGTACAGACCGCCAAGGCGCTCTAGTCGGGCAGCCGTGCGAGCAACAGTTTGTACTGCGTTTGGCAGACTCGAGAGAGTAAGCGCGATGTCGACGGCGAGCTCGGCGATCTCTCCGAGCTGCTTCTCTGACAGGCTGTACTTGAACGTGGTGTAGTGCTCGAGTTTCCCGACGGCGCCATCGATCGAGCGCTTGGCGTCAGCGAAGGCGGCTGGGTCGTGAGATGTCGAGAACGGTGCCTTCGCGATGGCTCGTAGCGTACGAGTGGCGCCGCGCACCAGCCCGTTCCATGACGCCTTGAGCATCGTTGTCGTCACATCGGGCCGCTGGTCACTCGTACGCGGCCGCGACAGCTCAGCATCGCACACGGAGTAGACGTGAGAGTCCTTGTGTCCAGATATCGCGACGGGTGGGCGAGTCGTCGAGGTTGTACACAGCGCGGAGAGCAGCAGGCGAGTCGTCTGGTTAGTCGAGAGGCGGTCTCGGTCGGAGTTGCTTGGTTGAGGGGCCGCGGCCGACTGCCCCGGGGCTACGATGAGATTCGACCAGTTACGCCGAGATCGGTGTAGGGGATCGGGACCTGCCATGGACGCCTCCGAGTGCTGTGGGCTTCTCGGAGCAGGCGCGGCGAGGTTGCGTGATTTCTACCGCAGCGTCGGTTCTGCCGCAGCTGACGAAGGCGTCGGACATCGTAGGTGTCGTCGTGGAAGGCTGCCGAACGTCTACAAGTTAAGCTGCGGAGCGCGGCTCGCGAAGCGAGCCGTCCGGGCCGCGCACCTTTTTTCATCTGAAAGCAAAATGTGCGCGGCCCGGATTG
>JAGQIY010001450.1 GCA_020430865.1 Myxococcales bacterium | reverse complement strand
GCGCTCAGGTTGCAGTCTTGGCGGGCGCCTTCGGCTTGTCCGCCTCGGCGTTCTCCTTGGCTCGCTTCAGCTGCCACTCGAGGTTCTTCTTGGCTCGGCGCACCTTCTGGCGACGACGAGCGCGTGCATCTTGCGGGGTTCCCATAGCGGCGCGCGGTTTAGCGCAGGTCGGCGGGTTTGGCTCCCTGAAAATGCGGGTTCAGTGGGCAAGTGCTGCCGCGTCCAGATCGGGGGTGAGGACCGGTGTTTACAGCCTTGCGACCCGGTTCAGTAAAAATGTTACACCTCAACTCTTGGAATTCTCAGGGTACCGATGAACAGGCTCCCGATTTCGCGACGCTGTTCGAGAGGCGTGTAAACGATGAGTAGTCCCGGTCCTTCCAGCACGAGCGCCCCGGTTCTCAACTCTGCGGTCGGCCGACGGCTGCGCGAGCTGCGTCTCGAGCAAGGGCACTCCCAGGCGGAGTTCGCGCGCCGCTTGGGGATCAGCCCGGCGTACCTGAACTTGATCGAGAAGGGGAAGCGGACCGTCCAGCTGCCGCTACTCTGGAAGGCGCTCGGGCTACTGCACGTCGAGCCCGAGCCATTCATTGGCAGCCTGGGGGCGCAGCGAGTGGAGGATGGGCTGGCGCAGCTACTCGACGAGCCGCTGCTGAGGAGTCTCAACCTCGACGCCGACGAGCTTGCGTCGCTATCCGCGGAGCCTCGCGCGGTCACCACCATCACGACGCTGTTCAACCTCTACAAGAACACGCGGTCGCAGCTCGACAACCTGCTCTACCAGCTGAGTCAGCAGGAGGCCGACAAGCGGGCTCGCAGCGTCAGCCATGCGGAAACGGAGAGTGGATCGCTGCGCTTCGACTATTCGCCCCTCGATGAGGTCACCGACTTCTTGGAAGCGAACGACAACTTCTTCGCCGAGATCGAGGAGGCGGCGGCGCGAGTGCGGAGCGAAGCTCGGCTCCCCCGGCGCGTGAACAGTGAGCAGCTCGGTCGAGCTCTGGAGCGCTACGGCATCGTGGTGCAGGAGCTGGCGCACACCACTGGCTCCGTCGTGCGACGCTACGATCCCGGGCTCGGACGTCTGGAGATCGGCGCGGAACTCAGCGAGAGTCGCAAGAAGTTCGATCTCGGACACGTGCTCGGACTGCGTCTCCTGGACGATCTGGGTCTTTACCGCGCGGCAATGTCGAACTACACGGCGAAGCACCAGGAGACGCTCAAGCTGTTGAAGGTGCACCTGGCGAACTACTTCGCAGGTGCGCTGCTCATGCCCTACGCGGACTTCTTCGCCGAGACTCAGAGCCAGCGCTACGACGTCGAGCGTCTCGCTCGGACCTTCGAGGTGAGCTACGAAGCAGCGGCCCACCGCATCACGAACCTCGGAGATCCCCAGCGCCGTGGGGTGCCGATGCACTTCCTGCGGGTCGACATCGGCGGGAACATCTCGAAGCGCTATTCTGCGACTGGCTTGAGGTTCCCCGGCGCGCTGGGTTCGTGCCCCAAGTGGGTCGTGCACACGGCGTTCCTCACCCCCTCGGTGATCAGCAAGCAGTTCAGCGTGATGGCGGATGGGACGAGCTACTTCTGCTTCGCCAAGGTCAGCGCCGTTGCGGTGCAAGGCTCGCTGGCGCGCGGCACGGTCTATTCCATCGGCCTGGGCACCCACGCGGAGGATGCGCACCATCTCGCCTACGCCGACGAGCACCCCCGCTGGGCGCGTGAGCGGGCTCACAAGATCGGCATCCCGGTGGGCATCACCTGCCGCTTCTGCGAGCGCCCCGACTGCAACCAGCGCGCGGCCCCCAGCTACAAGTTCGCTTTCAACCCCAACGAGCTGGTGAAGAAGGACAACTTCTTCTCGCCCGTGCTGGACGCGGAGCTGAAAGACGAAGCGGCAGCTTCCCCGAGGAAACTGCCGCTGGTGGAGGACTGAGGCGAAACCGTGTTCGACTCAGACCTTCCAGGTGCCACCGGAGTTCAGCAGCTTCTCCAGGTCTGGCGTGCCGTTGCTGGCCTTCGCCTTCTCGCGCTGGGTCTGCAGCGCGTGGTCGTAGGTCTCCCGCTGGGTGCGGTGCAGCACGCCGAGCGCCACCGGGAACTCCGGGAACGGTAGGCGGAGCAGCGCCTGAGCCAGCGCCACGTTCGTCTCGTCATACACGGTCACGTCGGCCTCGCTACCGCCGTTCTCCAGCTCGACGATCTCGAAGCGCAGGCTGCTCGGGTTCATGCGCAGACCCCGCTGGTTGTCCTTGCCGAAGAGCAGCGGCTTGCCGTGTTCGACATGCAGCTGACGATCGAGCTTGTGGGCCTTGTCCGTGAAGCCGTCGAAAGCGCCGTCGTTGAACACCGGGCAGTTCTGGTAGATCTCGATGAACGAGGTGCCGCGGTGTGCGTTGGCCTGCTTGAGCACCTCGCCGAGGTTGGGCGCGTCGACGTCCACCGCGCGGGCGACGAAGCTGGCCCCGCAACCCAGAGCGAACGCCGAGGGGTCGACCGGGTGATCCGCCGATCCGCCGGGGGTGCTCTTCGTCACCTTCCCGACCTCGCTGGTTGGCGAGTACTGGCCCTTCGTCAGCCCATAGATGCGGTTGTTGAACAGCAGCAGGTTCACGTCGAGGTTGCGCCGCAGCAGATGCAGCAGGTGGTTGCCACCGATCGACAGCCCGTCGCCATCGCCGGTGACGAGCCACACGCTCAGGTCGGGGTTCGCCGCCTTCACCCCCATCGCGAAGGCCGGGGCGCGGCCGTGGATGGTGTGGAAGCCGTAGGTGTTCATGTAGTACGGGAAGCGGCTGCTGCAGCCGATCCCGCTGATCCACACCATGTTCTCCCGGGCGATACCCAGGTCCGGCATCACTCGCTGGACGGTGGCGAGGATCGAGTAGTCGCCGCAACCGGGGCACCAGCGGACCTCTTGGTCCGACATGAAGTCTTTGCGGGTGAGCGCTTCGGGCGCGATGGTGTCGTTCATGGCTCAGCTCTCCTTGCTCGCCAGGGTCTGCTTGATACGAGCCTCGAGCTCGCCGATCTTGAACGGTTGTCCCTGGATCTTGGCGTAGCTCTCCGCGGGGATCAGGAACTCGCTGCGCAGCACCTTGACCAGCTGACCCATGTTCATCTCGGGTACGAGTACGTGGTCGAACTGGCGGAGCAGCTGGCCCAGGTTCCTGGGGAAGGGATTGATGTAGCGCAGATGCAGGTGCGAGACGTCGTGGCCCGCGCTGCGGCAGTTCTGGACCGCCTCACGGATCGCACCGTAGGTCGAGCCCCAGCCAAGCACCAGGAGCTTGCCTCGGTCGTTGCCCACGTCGATCTTGGCCTCGGGGATGTCGTTGGCGATGCCGGCGATCTTGTCGGCGCGCACCTGGCTCATCTTGGCGTGGTTCTGTGGATCGTAGGAGATGTTCCCCGAGTCGAAGGACTTCTCGATCCCACCGATGCGGTGCAACAAACCGGGGGTTCCGGGGACGGCCCAGTTGCGCGCCAGTGTCTGTTCGTCGCGCTTGAAGGGATGAAAGCCTTCAGGATCCGTGCGGAATTTGACGGGGAAGGGGGTGAGGTCAGCGACCTTCGGCACCTTCCACGGCTCTGCGCCGTTGCCCAGGTAGCCGTCGGTCAGGACGATCACCGGAGTCATGTACTTGGTGGCGAGCCGCGCACCTTCTACGACGGTGTAGAAGCAGTCCCCGGGGGTGGCGGCGGCCAGGACGGCCACCGGCGCCTCGCCGTTGCGACCGTAGACGGCCTGCAGCAGGTCGCTCTGCTCCGTCTTGGTCGGCATGCCGGTGCTGGGGCCGGCGCGTTGGATGTCGAGGATCAGCAGCGGCAGCTCGACCGCGATCGCGAGGCCGATGGCTTCCATCTTCAAGGCCATGCCCGGGCCGCTCGTGGAAGTCACACCCAGCGAGCCTGCGTATGAGGCGCCGATCGCCGCGCAGCAGGCGGCGATCTCGTCTTCGGCTTGGATGGTCGTGACCCCGAAGTGCTTGTAGCGAGACAGCTCGTGGAGCACGTCGCTCGCGGGGGTGATGGGGTAGGCGCCGAGCACCACTGGGAGGCCCGAGAGTTGCCCCGCGGCAACGACGCCGAGGGCTGTCGCCTGGTTGCCGGAGATGTTGCGGTAGACGCCGGGATCGACGGGCGCGGCAGGGACCTGGTAGCGATAGTGAGAGACCTCGGCGGTCTCGCCGAACGCGTGCCCTGCCTTGAGCGCCAGGGTGTTCGCTTGCACCAGCTCGGGCTTCTTGGCGAACTTGCGCTCGAGCCACTGGATCGTTGGTTCGAGGGGGCGGCCGTAGATCCAGAACATCAGGCCCAGGGTCCAGAAGTTCTTGCAGCGGTTGGCGTCCTTGGTGCTCAGCCCGGCTTCCTTGACCGCCGCGACGGTCAACTTCGAGATGTCGATGCTCAGCACCTGGAAGCCAGAGAGTGAGTCGTTGTCCAGCGGGCTCTCCCCGTATCCAGCCTTCTTCAGGTTCCCCGCGGTAAACGCGCCCGAGTTGAGCACCAGCAGGCCGCCGGGCTTGAGATCAGGGAGGTTCACCTTGAGGGCAGCGGGGTTCATCGCCACCAGCACGTCGGGCGCGTCCCCCGGTGTGAACACGTCGCGGGAGGCGAAGTTGATCTGGAAACCGGAGACGCCAAACGTGGTGCCTGCGGGGGCG
>JAGQIY010001449.1 GCA_020430865.1 Myxococcales bacterium | reverse complement strand
CGCGGTGCAAAGCGAGTACTCGCTGTGGTCCCGGGAGCCCGAGGACGGCATGCTCGCGACCTGTGAAGAGCTCGGGGTGAGCTTCGTCGCGTACTCGCCCCTGGGGCGGGGCTTCCTCACCGGCGCCATCAAGTCGATCGATGACCTGGCAGAGGACGACTTCCGTCGCTACAACCCGCGCTTCCAGGGCGAGAACTTCCAGAAGAACCTCGACATCGTGAAGAAGGTCGAGGAGCTGGCACAGGCGCGGGGCATCACTCCGGCGCAGCTCGCGCTGTCCTGGGTGATCGCGAAGTCGAAGCGAACGCTGACCATCCCCGGCACCCGCAGCAGCAAGCGCCTCGACGAGAACGCCGCGGCCGCAGACGTCGAGCTCAGCCCCGAGGAGATCGCGCGCATCGAGGCGGCGTTCCCCAAGGACATTGCCGCCGGTACGCGCTACCCCGAGGCGGCGATGGGCTCGTTGAACCGCTGAGATCCGCACCGACCCGGTGCAGCGCCCGGGTGAAATCGCAGCAAAGTCACGCGCCCCATGCTGAATCGTGGGGCGCGTTCACTTTTTCGCGAACCGATCGGCGCCTCCCGTCACTTGCCCTTTGAGGCCACGAAGCCCGCTCTCTCGAGCGGCGCTGCGCGGGCCGAGAAGCGTCATCAATCGGAGGTTCGTCATGCGAGTTCGTGCAAGTTCAGTGTTGAGTCTGGTCTCTGTGGGTCTGTTGGTCGCCGCCTGTGGTGGCTCTGATGGCGGATCCCAGGGCGGGGGTGAGGGAGCCACGGCCGGCGCCGCCGGTAGCGGAGGCGACGCTGGCAGCGGCGTCGGAGGAGACGCTGGTAGCGGTGTCGGAGGCGACGCCGGCAGCGGCGTCGGAGGAGATGCCGGCAGCGGTGTCGGAGGAGATGCCGGCAGCGGCGTCGGGGGCAGTGGCGTCGGAGGCAGCGGTGGCAGCGACGCCGGAGGCGCTGGCGGCGAAGCCGGATCCTCGGGGAACGGCGGCAGCGCTGGCATGGCCAGCGGCGGGACCGGGGGTGCAGGTGAAGACCTGACACCGCCGACCATCGTCACCACGCTTCCCGCGGACAATGCGCTGGGTGTGCTGGATGACGCCAAGATCGTCGTCACCTTCTCCGAGCCGATGGATCAAGCCGCCGCTCAGGCCGCCTATCAGTCGGTGGAGCTCCCGGCATCCGAGGTCACCATGGCCTGGAACGCCGCTGGCGACGAGCTGACCATCACGCCCAACAAGAAGCTGCTCTATCAAGCGGTCAACGACCCCAGCGTGATGCAGCGCATCGGGTACGGTTTCACGATCACCACCACCGCGACGGACAAGGCGGGCAACAACCTCGCGGCGGACGCCCACTTCAGCTTCAGCACGGCGCGGCGCGTCTCCCACACCCTCGATCGCGTCCCGGCGCTCACGGGCCTGGTGAGCGGCACCGGCTACAAGGCGACCAATGACATCATCGTCGGCGACGGCAGTGCCAACCAGGAGTACCGCGGCTTCATGACCATCGACATGGCGGATTTGCCAAGCGGAATCATCGAGTTCGAGAAGGCGACGCTCCACGTCCAGCAGGATCTGGTGAGCGGAACGCCGTACACCAACCACGGCAACCTGGAGATCCACGAGGTGGACTTCGCGGCGGTGGACACGACCGCCTTCAACGCCAGCTCGCTGGACAACCTCGGAGTGCTCACCAAGTACTCGTCCCTGGTGCAGAAGAACTTCAACGTCTTGCGCGTCCTGACCGCCGACTACGCGAACCGCAGCGCCCTGGGCGATCTCTGCCAGTTCCGGCTGCAGTTCACCACTGGAGTGACCTTCGACGGCAAGACGGACAACGCGCACTTCGAGCCGACGACCCTCGGCATGGACGTGGTCTATCTCGCGGAGTGATGACGCTTCGAGAGACGGGGGTGGGAGTGAGTCGAAGCGCGAGGCGGACGGTGCAATCCGGCGCCCGAAGCCGCGGTGCGACTTGCTCTCACCCCCAACCCTATCGAGTGAACCGTTTGCGGCAGGGGAAGGCACGACGATGAAACCGAGAGCGCTGTTCGTGGCAAGCCCAAAGGCTCGAGGAGGCGTGCTAGCTTCGCGGCTGGTGACCGAGGACAAGGAACTGTTCGCGAGCTGGCTCGCTGGTGAGCGCGCCGCAGGGGAAGCGCTGATCGAGCGTCACTACGACTCCGTGGCGCGCTTCCTGCGCACGAAGGCGGGGCCCCACGCCGACGATCTGGTGCAGCGGGTGTTCCTGGTGTGCCTGGACCGAGGCAAGCAGTACCGGGGCGACGCCAGCTTTAGAGCTTTTCTGTTCGGAATTGCACGCAACGTCGTGTTCGAGTTCATCCGCGGCAAGGTCAGGGACCAGGCGCGCGCCGTCGAAGACGTCGGCAGCAGCTCGATCGTGGATCTCGCTCCGGGGCTCTCGACCATCGCCATCCAGCGCGCCGAGCAGCGCTTGCTGGTCGAGGCGCTCCAGCGGCTGCCGCTGGATCTGCAGATGGCGATCGAGCTGTACTACTGGGAGGAGCTCTCGGTTGCCGAGCTGGCAGAGGCCCTGGAGGTCCCCGCGGGCACCGTCAAGAGCCGTCTGCATCGCGCGCGCGAGCTGTTGCGTGAGGAAATGAATCGCCTCCCCGGCAGTGAACAGGAGCGCGAGAACGTGCGTAGCATGTTCCAGCTGAGCGACGACTCGCCGGACTGACGCGCGCATTCTTGTTGGTGCGAGAGTCCGTGGGCGCGAAACTCCCCGCCGTGGCAGAGCAGCCGACCGACAGCGACACCGCCGCCGCGTTGCGTGCGTTGCGCCCGCCTGCTCCGACCCGTATCGAGCGTCGCGTCGCCATCGCGGCGATTCTCGGCGCGCGTGACCAGAGCGACGCCCGCGTTCGCG
>JAGQIY010001448.1 GCA_020430865.1 Myxococcales bacterium | reverse complement strand
TGTTGATGCAGCGCAAGGTCGCGATCAAGTTCGTGCTCGGCTTCGCCGCGAACCCCAACGCCGCAGAGCGTTTCGTTCGGGAAGCTCGCGTCACCCAGTCACTGCAAGACGAACACGTGGTGCGTGTCTACGATCTCGGCGTGCTCGAGAGCGGCACGCCCTACCTGGTGATGGAGTACCTGGAAGGGCAGGATCTCGCACACCTCCTGCACGCCCATGGTCGCTTCCCCGCGGATATCGCAGTGGACTACGTCCTGGGGGCCTGTGAGGCACTGGCCGAGGCCCACGCGGCGGGCATCGTGCACCGGGACATCAAGCCATCCAATCTGATCCTCATCCGGCGCAAGAACGGAACGCCGCTGATCAAGGTCGTCGATTTCGGCATCAGCAAGGTACTGGATTCGGATGACGATGCGGAGAAGAGCCTGACCGGCTCCGTTGCAATGCTGGGTTCGCCGCTGTACATGAGCCCCGAGCAGATCCGGAGCGCCCGCTCCATCGACGCACGCGCGGACGTCTGGGCGCTCGGTGTCACGCTGTACAGCTGCTTGACCGGGGAGCCGCCGTTCGACGGCGAGGGCGTCCACGGGGTCTGCGCCAGCATCGTGGCGGACCCGCCACGACCATTCCCCGAGGATTTGGAGCTCCCAGAAGGGCTCGAGGAGATCCTCTCCCGCTGCCTGGCGAAGCGCCCGGAGGAGCGCACCCAGTCCGTGGTGGAGCTGGCGACGGAACTCGGACCGTTCGCCACGAAGCGCGGACGCCTGAGCGCCGATCGCATCAGCACGTTGTACGCGCCGGCGGCCCCCGAATCCGCGCAACGCTGGCAGCCAAAGCTCGAGAGCGAGGCGACGCTGGACGCGGAAGGGTCGGCACCTCGCGAGCTCGCGAGCTCCGCCGCGACGGAGCTCACGGAAGCGACGCTCAACCACCCCACGTCGCAAACCATCGATCGACCGCCCGGCGCATCCAGGCGCCGCTACTGGATCCCCGCGCTGGTGGCGCTTGGCCTGCTGCTCGCGGGCGCGGCCATCGGTCGCCTCGCGGGTAGTGGCCCCACGGTCGACGCGGCAGCGGCGACAGCGGTCGAACACCCTACGGAAACGCCTTCGAGTGTCGTGGCGGTTCCAGAGACGACGCGAGCTGCGGAGCCCGGGCCTCCTGGCGCCAGTGCCGAGCCGGAGCCCGCGCCATCCAGCGCCGCAAGCTCTGGCAAGCCGGCGCAGGCCCCGGCGCCGCACGTGGCCAAGACCAGCGCGCCTCTCCCCCAACCCGCCAAACCCCGAGGCAATCCCGCAGCCTCCGACTCCGCCAAGTCGACGCCCCACACCACCACGCCCGCCACGCCTCCCGAGCCCGCGCCAGTAACCGATGATGACGGCTTCCCGATCCCGGACTAGCAAGCGCTGGCTGACGGCGTACCTGATCACGTCGCTCTGCTCGGGCGGCGCCTTCGCCCAGAACTCACCCAGCGCTCCAGGGGATGGGGGTGAGGAGCACAGCGCAGACACCGCGCCTGACAGCCAGCCGGATGGCGACCCGAGCGAGCAAGAGAGCCTGATCGAGCGGGCCATCGAGCTCAGAAAGCAACGCAACGAGTCCGCAGCCCGGGAGCTCCTTCAACAGGCGTACCGCGAGGAAAAGAGCCCGCGGGTCGCGGGACACCTGGGCCTCGCCGAGCGCGCCCTCGGCCTCGCGCGAGAGGCCGAAGGACACCTGCGAGAGGCATTGGCCGCGAGCGACGACCCATGGGTGACGGAGAACGAGGAGCTGCTCAGGGGCGCGCTGCGCTACGCTGAACGACAGCTGGCGTGGGCTCGCATCGTCGTGCGACCGGGCTTCGTGAAGGCAAAGGTCACGATCGCCGGCGAACCAGTGGACGCTTCCAGGCGTGTCCGTGTCAAGGCGGGGAGCGTGGTGATCGAGGCCACCGCTCCCGGATACTCCAGCAGCCGGGTCACGACTGAAATCCCTCCGGAAAAAGAACTCCTGGTGACGCTGAACCTACGCGCTCAGGAAGCGCCCGAACCAACGGTCGGCTCGAACCCCGAGCCACGAGAGAACGACGAGCTGGCGCCGCCCAAGGACGAGACCCGCGGTCCCCCCGTGTCGGCTTACTGGCTACTCGGCGGCGGCGCGCTCGCGCTCGGCATCGGCAGCTACTTCGGCGTGCGCGCCCTGAGTGAGAAGAACACCGCCGATGACCTGTGCCCCACGACGCGTTGTACCAGCGCGGAAGGCGTCAGCGCCGACGAGGACGCTCGGCGCTTTGCGCTGTACTCCGACGTCGGCGTGGGGCTCGGCATAGTGGCGCTGGGTGTCGCGACCTATCTGTTCCTCACGGATACGAATTCCAGGCCACGGTCCGGCCTGCGCCTGCGGCTCGCGGGGCGAGCCGGGTCTGCGAGCTGGACGTTCTGAGCTAGCGCCGAGCCGCAATCGTCTGGGGCAGATGCTCCAGCTCGATGCTGCTCAGCGAAGCCAGGGCCGCGGCGGCGATGAGCGTCTGCTTCAGTTCGCGGGCATTGCCGGGCCAATCGTAGCGCAGCAGAGCGCGCATAGCCTCGGGGCCGATCTTCACGCCGAGCCCCAGCTCCTTCATCAGCTTCGCCAGGACCAACCCCAGGTCTTCCTTGCGCTCCCTGAGCGGCGGCAGAGCGAACTGGAAGCCACTCAATCGCGAGAACAAATCTCCACGGAAATCCCCACGAGCGACGGCCTCGCCGAGGTCCGAGGTCGTCAGCGCGATCACTCTCAAATCGACGCGCTCCACGCCCAGTCCTCCAACAGGTACCACCTCGAAGGTCTCCAGAGCCCGCACGAGCGCGGCCTGAGCCGCCGGCGGGAGGCTCTCCACCTGGTCCAGAAGCAGCGTGCCTCCACGGGCTCGCTGGAGAAAGCCAGCCTCTGCCTCGACGCCGGGCGCGGCGGCGCGTCCTAGGAGCACGGCTTCTGGATGCTCCCCCAGCGCGCCGCAGCTCACGGCGACGAGCGGCCCCGTCCGCTCGCTCAGCTCGTGGAACGCCTTGGCCGCGAGCTCCTTGCCAGTGCCGCTCTCCCCCGAAATCAGGACCGACAGATCGGAGCGCGCGATCCGCGAGAGCGCATGACGAATGCCCTGGCGCTCGGGCAGCAAGCTCGCGAGCGCCCGCTGCTTCATCCCTCGAGTGTCGGCGTCGGGCTTGAGGCCGGGGGGCGACTTCAGATCCCTGCGGAACATGAAAAGGGTGTGCCCGCATTCGAAGACGTCGCCGTCCGAGAGCGTGTGTTTCTTGATCCGCTCACCCTCGATGTAGGTCCCGTTGCGGGAGTCCAGGTCGAGCAGCTGCCAATCACCCAAGCCGCGCACCAGCTGCGCGTGACGACGCGAGACCAGGCTGCCAGGGATGCTGATCACGAGGCGCTTGGTGGGGCCCTCGAGGATGCGATCCACACCTCGCTCGGCGCCGCGGACTATTTCCACGTCGTCGATACCGTCCAGCGCGTAGCGAGCACCCCCCAAGCTGGGCTCGTCGGCGTGGCACAGCACGAACAGGTGGGTCCCAAGCTCCGAGTTGCGCGCCTGATGCTGCGCTTCCTCGTGTGTCTCGATCTCCAAGGAAGTGTTGGTGGTCGCCGCTCGAGCGCGGGCGCTCTCGAACGTACCCATGCTGCTCGGCGGGCCCTCGACGGATGGGGGAACGAGCGAGGTCGTCGGGGCCTCGACGTGATTCTGTGACGGGTCTGTTGCGAGTTCCTTCACGTCGGCGGTGAAGCGGAATCCGCGCCCTCTTACCGTACGGATAAAGGACTGGGCGGAACCATCGTCACCCAGCGCTCGCCTCGCGGCGCTCACGGCCTGGCTGAGGGACGCCTCCGTCACCACCACCCCGGGCCACACGTTGTCGAGGAGCTCGGTCTTGGTGACCACTCGCTCGGCGTTCTTCACCAGGTAGAACACCAGGTCGAGCACCTTCGGCTGGATCTCGACGGGCTGCCCGCCCTCGCGCAACTCGAAGCGCGGTTCATCCAGCTCGAAGTCCCCGAAGCTCACGCGCAGCGCCACACTCCACGAGTATCACGAATGACTGCCCGCGTGCGCACCCTGAAGCACGCGCTCGGCGAGCCGGAGAGCTATACTCCACGGCGTGCGGCCTTCGATCGGCGTGACGTTGGACAGCGAAGCCCCCGGCGGCTGGTCCGCCGCGGCCTGGTACGCGTTGCGGCAGAACTACTGCGAGGCAATCGCTCGCGCGGGGGGCCTTCCGGTGTGCCTGCCCCATCACAGCGCTCTGGCGCCCGCCTACCTCGATCGTTTGTCGGGGGTGGTGATCACGGGCGGCGCGTTCGACGTCGATCCGCGAGCCTTCGGGGCGAGCAGTGTCCACCCCAGCGTGCACACCAAGGCTCGTCGCACCGAGTTCGAGTGGCGGCTGATCGAGGCGAGCCTGCAGCGTGAGCTCCCGCTGCTCGGGATCTGTGGGGGTGAGCAGCTGCTGAACGTGGTGCTCGGAGGCACGCTGATTCAGCACATCCCAGATCAGGTCCCGGGAGCGCTTGCGCACGAGCAAGCCGCGCCCCACGAAGCGCCGAGCCACGACGTCCGCGTCGAACCTGGCACCCACTTGTTTCGATTGCTGGGCGCGCAGCTGGCCGTGAACAGCACACACCACCAGGCGGTGGACCGCCTGGGACGCGACCTGCGCGTGTCGGCCCGCAGCGCGGACGGCGTGGTCGAAGCCATCGAGCACACACGAGCGCACTTCTGCATCGGTGTGCAGTGGCACCCCGAGTACTTCATCGAACCGGAAGAAGCCCACGGCTACAGGTTGTTTCGCGGCCTGGTGGAGGCTTGCGGCTCATAGACCCCGAGGCTACTTAGCCAGGACTCCAATGCGCATCCTGTTCGCCACTTCGAACCCAGGCAAGATCCGCGAAGTCACCGAGGTGCTCGGGCCCCTTGGCGTCGAAGTGGTGGGCCTGGATAGCCTGGAGAGTATCCCCGAGGAGCCTGAAGAGACGGAGACGACGTTCGAGGGCAACGCCCGTCTCAAGGCGTTGTACTACGCCAAGACCACGAACTACCGCTGCCTCGCGGAAGACTCCGGTCTGGAGGTCGACGCGCTGGACGGCGCGCCCGGCGTGTTCAGCGCGCGCTACGCGGGCGCCCAGGGCACCCGCGAAGAGAAGGATCAGGCCAACAACAAGAAGCTCCTTGGCGCGCTGGTGAACATCCCCATGGAGCAGCGCACGGCTCGCTTCGTCTGCGCGATGTGTGTAGCAGATCCCGACGGAAGCATCGTGGCAGAGACCCAGGGTCGCTACGAAGGCCTGGTCGCTGACGGGCCACGGGGCAGCGGAGGCTTCGGCTACGACCCGCTTCTCTACCTGCCGGACGTCGGCAAGACCAGCGCCGAACTCAGCCCCGAGGACAAGAACGCGCGAAGTCACCGCGGCCACGCTGCCCGTGCGCTCGCCAAGCTGCTCGAGCGCCTGGCGCCGCACTGACCGGCGCCGCGGAAGCCGCACCGCAGCGACCCTGAACGGCGCCTGGAGGCGTTTGCCGCAGGTGGATGCGGCGCAGCGCGCGAGCACTAGGGTTTTGCTTGGGCCTTCGGATTCGGCACCAGCGGCTTGTCCGCGTCGGCGCAGCAGCGGAAGCCGGCCTCGTAACCGTAGTCTTCTTCCTTGTGGAAAGTCACCGTCGGTCGACAGCGGTTCCGCACGGGGCCCCACCAGCCGCCCTTCAAGCCGGAACGGTTGGGATACTGCTTTCCAGGCAGCTCCACCCATTCGTTGACGTTTCCGTTCATGTCGACGACCCCGGCCCATGATACGCACGTCAGCCGCTCACCGATCTTGTGACGCTGATCCAGGCGCTCCATCTCCGCCTTGCAGCGTTCGTTCTTGTAGCACTCATCGTAGTGCTTCATCTGATGCTCGTGGTCGGGCATCACGTACGGCTTGTCCATGTTGCAGTACTTGTCGGTACGCACGTAGCCGAACACGTGGGGCTTCCCTTCCTCTCCCTCACAAGCGAAGTTGAACTCGTCCTCGGTGCACAGGCGCTTGCCCTGCAGCTCGCAGCGCTGACGTGCTTCGAGCCAGCTCGTCAGCACTCGCGGTAGCTCCCCCACCTCGTTCGGGTACTCGAAGCGGTCCATGCAGAAGTCCAGCGGCGTGCGCTCCTTGGAGATGCACTTGGACGGCTCTTCGTACTCGAGGCAGCGCTCGCTGACCTTCGACTTGTCCTTGGCGTTGTCGTACTCGGGGTGGTGCTTCTTGCACGTCTCCACCATGCCCTTGCAGTAGTTGCCTTTGACGCGCACCATCCCGTCGGGGCAGCCCTCGGTGATCGCCTTCGGAAACTTATCCTCGGGCTTGGGGGGGAGGCTCGACGCAGCTGCCGAGACCGACTCGGTCGGCGCCGGGCCGGGCGCGCTGGCTGAAGACACCGCGAGCTGGGCACTGCTCGCCACAGGTGCCGGTCCAGGGCTCCCCTTCTCGTCGCAGCCCACCGCGACAAAGCCCATGGGCAACAGGATCCCGAGGCAGGCGCCAAGCCAGCGGCGCGAACCCGCGACGCCAGCCTCCTCGTGCGGCCCCCGTCCAGTCCGCGCTTCCTCGCGCGCGCTACCCCCTGCGCGCCACTCCCGCTTCGACGTCCGATTCGCGCTCATGCTGGCGCTGCCAAGCCGTTTCATTGCGTCCGATCTCTCCCCAGTCTGTCCTTGCGTACCCCTGATACGCACCGCGGCGCGGAAGGTGCCGCGGGAGCGGCAGTCGGGCAAGCGTCGTTTGCGTGGTTCTACTCGCCAGCGTGGTTGCCAGCGCCGGCGCACTCCAGGCATAACCCAAGCCAAATATGGCTGACCCCGACGGCTACTGGCTGCGCACCGCGATGGTCTCGATCCACGCGGTGAGCGAGGCGTTGTTTCCCAAGAACGACCTCGGCGCGCCGGACTACGAAGCGACGGACCTGGTGCGCCGCACTCGGGAGTACATCGACGAGCTGCCCCCGGAGCAGCGGCGGCTGGTTCTCGCGCTGTTCGTATTCGTGGAGCTGGCGACACCGCTCCTGAGCCTCCGCTTTCGCAAGTTCTCAGGGTTCGATCCTGAACGCCGCGTGAGGCTCGTGCGTGGCTGGCGCAAGCACTGGTTCCAGCCCTTTCAGTGGTTGGGCGACGCGCTGAAGGCCACCATGACCATGATGTACTTCTCCCATCCTGCGGTAGTGAAGCATCTGCAGGCGTTCAAGACCTGTGAGCGGCCTGCGGATCCCCTTCGGTTCCCTGTGGATAAGGATGCGCTCAAGCGGC
>JAGQIY010001447.1 GCA_020430865.1 Myxococcales bacterium | reverse complement strand
TCCGCCGCACGTGTGAAGTGCCCAGCGCGAGCCACCATCCAGAACGCGTACAGATGCCGAAAGTTGAGCCATTCCATCAATCTATTTCCTAGATAACCTCAATAAATTTTATCTGTTTCTCAGAACATTCGGCAAGGGCTAGAACCCACCTCGTCAGCGATTATTGCCCCAAGGAACTACGGCTGACGAATCTCAGCAGCGCACGCCCTCGGCACACGCAGAGGAATATGCGGCGTCTCCCTGCTGCCTCGCGTCCCGAGGCCAGAGGCGCGGTGCTGCGCTCCGCGCGCCATCGTGAGGTCACGAACATGAATCCGCTAGTCCACCTCTTCATCACCCTCCTCGGTCCACTGAGCCTGATTGGCGTGGCTGTGACCGCACGAGGCGAACCCGGTCAGGCGCCCCGCCGCGTACAACGCTACCTGGTGCGGGCGACCATGCTCGGCGTGCTCGCCGCGCTGAGCGCGTGGATCGCGGTTGGAGCCCAGGGTCAGCTGACCAGTCCGCGGCTCGGCTACGCAGGACTCGGGGCCGCCATTCGGCTGGATGCGCTGAGCGGAACCATCTTCAGCATGGTCGTCCTGCTGGTTCTGGTGATTGCCCGCTTCAGCGTGACGTACCTCGATGGGGACCCGCGTCACGGCACGTTTCTCGGGCGACTCGCGGCCACCGCGGCAGCGGTCGAGGTGCTGGTGATCGCCAACAACCTCTTGCTGCTCTGGGTCGCCTGGGTCGCCACGAGCCTCTGCCTGCATCGGCTGCTCGTCTTCTACCCCGACCGTCCCCGGGCGGTCTTGGCCGCGCGCAAGAAGTTCATCGTCGCGCGCCTCGGCGACGCCTGCCTGGGGGGAGCGCTGCTGACGCTCTATGTGAGAACCGGCACCAGCGACCTGTCTCGAATCCTCGCGGATTCGTCTGCGCACTCCGGCTGGGCGCTGTCGACGGCTGGAGCGCTGCTGGCCCTCACCGCGCTCTTGAAGTCGGCGCAGTTTCCGACCCACGGCTGGCTCGTCGAGGTGATGGAGACGCCGACCCCCGTCTCCGCGCTACTGCACGCCGGGATCCTGAACGCCGGTCCATTCCTCATCCTGCGCTTTTCCCCGCTGCTGGATGCGGCTCCAGCCTCGGCGTGGCCGCTGCTGGTTGGAGGAGGTTTCACGGCGCTGTTCGCCTCGGTGGCGCTTCGGACGCAGCCGTCGGTGAAGGTCGCCCTCGGCTACTCGAGCGCCGCCCACATGGGCTTCATGCTGTTCGTGTGCGGACTCGGGGTGTACGCGGCCGCCGCGTTGCACCTGGTCGCGCACTCGTTCTACAAGGCCCACGCGTTTCTCTCGGCGGGTAGCACCGTCGACGTGAACCAGGCGAAGCGGGTCGCGGTGGACCAGCGCGAGCCGTCGGCGGGACGCGCCGCACTTGCGCTGGCGCTCGCCACCGGCCTCTACCTCGGGCTCGCGCACGCCCTGGGGATCTCCCCCTGGGACCAACCGTCGCTCTGGTTGGTGGGGGCGGTGTTCGTGCTCGGGATGATGCAGCTCGTCGGCGCCGGACTCGGCGCTCCGTTCAAGCCGCGAGTCTACTTGCGGGTGCTCGCCGCTGCGGGCGGGGTGACCATCGCGTTCTTCGGGCTCGAAGCGCTGGCTCACGCATTCCTCGCGGATTCACTGCCCGCCTACGCCCAGACACGGCCCGCACAGCTGATTCTGGCTGGCGTGGTCGTGAGCGTCTGGGCCTTGGCGAGCGTGCTTCAACTCAGCGGTCTGGGGCGTCACACGGGCTTCGCAGAGCGGCTCCGGGTGCACTTCAAGCACGGCTTCTATGCCAACGCTCTCTTCGACCGCCTCGTGCGCCACTCCAACCCCCAACTCCCAACAGGAGGCCTCTCGTGAACGCTCAGCCGTTTGATTCCCTGTCCGTCGCAGACACTCTGCGCGCCGCATCGAGCATCGTCGCACCAGTATGGCCACTCGACCGATTCGTCGCGGTCAACCCTTACCTGGGTCTCCAGCAACGCCGCTTCGAAGAGTCCGCCGGCTACCTGGAGCAGGTGTGTGGTGTGAGGTCCACGCTTCCGCTGGGCGCCTACGCGGCTCTCATCGAGCGCGGGGAGCTCTCACTGGCCGAACTCGACGAGGTGCTCGAAGGATCCGGCGGGACGCTCGAACGGTCAGACGTGCTGCGCGTGCTCCGGGACGCAGCCAGCTCGTCCACGAACGGACGGCTGCTCACCGTTGCAGACGTGGCCGACGAGGCCACGGGCGGACGCTGGAGTCGATTCGTGGTGGACCACCTCGGAGGCTGGCTCGCCAGCTACTTCGACGAAGACTACGCGGCGTGGCAGCCCAGGCGCAGCCAGTCCTTGTTTCGTAGCTGGAAAGCAGAGGCCGAGGTGGATCGCACTCCGGAGATCGAGGGCGCACGCGGCTTCCGCGAGGTCGTCCGCCAGCTACCCGACTCCTGGCAAGCCGCCGCCGCACATGCAGCCGCTCGCCTCGGGCTCACCCCCGAGACGCTCACTCCCTACGTGCATTGCCTTGCGATGAGGCTGCCGGGCTGGTGCGGTCACGCCGCCCGCTTGGTCTGGGAACGCCGACTGTACGCCGACGAGCACGACGACACGCTGGTCGAGCTCCTCA
Source organism: Myxococcales bacterium (assembly GCA_020430865.1). The sequence goes on along the minus strand of JAGQIY010001447.1, from coordinate 7,247 downwards.
CGGTGCTCTTGGCCATCGACGTCGCGCTGCACGAGACGTTGCTCGATGGGTCGCGCTGGAGCGCGGTGCTGGCCAGGCTGAAGCACCTCTCGGACGCTCCCTCACCCGCACCGGAAACGGTCGCTCGGGTCAGTCTCCAGGTCGCCTACGAGCGGACATTTCAGAAGCGGCTGTTTCCGATGTTCGAACTCGCCAGCGGTCCGAGGGAGCGATCGGTCCCGCGCTTCCAGGCAGTCTTTTGCATCGACGTGCGGTCAGAGATCTTCCGCAGGCACCTCGAAGCCAGCATCGACGACCTGGACACGCTGGGCTTCGCCGGCTTCTTTGGTTTCCCTGTAGAATTCACTCAGCTGGGACATGGCGCAGCGATCCCTCAGTGTCCGGTGCTGCTCCGACCGTCGCACCGCGTGCTAGCGACGGCGGGGACGGCGGATCGGACGGCACACTCGATTCAGAGCCTGAAGGACAGGTCGAGCGCGGCCCGTGCGTGGCAGAGCTTCAAGCTCGGCGCGATCTCGTGCTTCAGTTTCGTCGGCCCCGTGGGGCTGGCCTACCTGCCCAAGCTGATCACCGATGCTTTCGGTCTCACGCGCCCGACCCCGCTCACCTCGATGGGTGACGCCCGCCACCCGATCGACCTCAGCCCGACGAACGACGGATCGCCAGCTGGCATCCCGCTGGAAGATCGCATTCAACTCGCAGCGAGCCTGCTATCTGGCATGTCGCTGACTCAGAGCTTCGCTCGCCTGGTGCTGCTGGTAGGGCACGGTTCCTCCAGCGTCAACAATCCTCACGCCGCCGGCCTCGACTGCGGAGCCTGCGGCGGACGCGCTGGTGGGGTGAACGCGCGCGTCGCCGTCGCTGCCCTCAACGATCCGGCGGTCCGTCTCGGGGTAGGAAGGCTCGGCGTACGCATCCCCCGGGAAACGCTATTCGTTGCAGCACAGCACGACACCACCACGGACGAGGTGAACGTCTTCGACCGCGAACGGATCCCCTCGAGTCACCTGGAAGATCTGGAAGCCCTCGAGCTAGGCTTGCGCGCGGCCAGCGAGGGCTGCCGGGCGGAGCGTGCCCGCCGGCTAGACCCGACCGCCACTGGGTCGGCCTGGTTCGAGCGTAGCCGCGACTGGGCCCAGGTTCGCCCCGAGTGGGGCCTCGCTGGCTGCGCTGCGTTCGTCGCAGCACCCAGGCACCGCACCGCAAGCGTCGACCTCGAGGGTCGGGCCTTTCTGCACTCATACTCCTGGAAGCGCGACGAAGGCTTCCGCGTGCTGGAGACGATCATGACCGCGCCGATGGTGGTCGCGACCTGGATCAACCTCCAGTACTACGCCTCCAGCGTCGACCCCGATGTCCTCGGCGCTGGCAACAAGACCCTGCACAACGTCGTCGGCGGGAACCTCGGCGTGCTCGAGGGAAACACGGGCGATCTTCGCGTGGGCCTCCCGTGGCAATCGGTCCACGACGGTCATACTCTGCAGCACGAACCGCTGCGCCTGAACGTGTTCATCGAGGCTCCCGCCGAGGCAATGAACGCGGTCATCGCGAAGCACGAGAGCGTCCGGCAACTGCTGGACAACGGCTGGATTCATCTCATCGCACTGGATGAGAGCGGACGGGTCAGCAAGCGCTACATCGGTGGCCTCCGCTGGCGCGACCTCGAGCCAGCCTCGATGGACTCCGAGAGGGGCGAAGCAGAGGCCTACTGGAGCCAGGCGTCATGAAGCGCCCCACTGGCATGGACCCCACAACGTCGGAGACCGCGCCCCGACTGGGCATCCTGGGTGGTGGACAGCTGGCGATGATGATCGCGGAAGCCGCGCTGAGTCATGGCGCCACGGTGCGCGTGCTAACCCCCGACTCCCGGGCCCCGGCCACTCAGACTTCCGCGGCCATCGAGCTTGGAAGCCTGGATGACGAGCAGGCTCTCAGCCGGCTCTTCAGTCGCTGTGACCACATCCTGATCGAAAGCGAGCTAGTCGACCCCGAGCGCCTGAAGAGGGCGCACTATCGCTTCCCCGAGGCAATTATCACCCCGGGCCTCGAGTGCATCCGTCTCACTCGAGACAAGCTCGAACAGAAGCGCCTCTTCAGAGCCCTGGGCCTGCCGACGGCGGAGTTCTGTGAAGTGGACCTGACGACCCCTCTGCAATCGCTGTTGGGACTCGAAGAGCGCTTCGGCCCGGGGTTCGTACTCAAGCGGGCTCGTGGGGGCTACGACGGCCGTGGAAACCTGATCGTGGACCGCCCGGGTGGCCGGCACCAGGTGGTGGAGTTCCTCGAAACCAGCAAGCGTTCGCGAACGGCGGTCTACGCGGAGGCTCTGGTGCCGTTCGCGCTGGAGCTTGCCATGGTCTCCACACGAACCCGCGACGGGTCCGTCGCGAAACATTTCCCCTTGGTAATTACGGAGCAGGAAGCAGGTGTCTGCCGCGAGGTACTTGGCCCCGCGACTGCTCTCGGGGTTCCTCTTCGAGCGGAGGCCCAGGCGAGGGAGATGATGGACCGCGTCGCCTCGGAGCTCGGCATCTGCGGAACGTTCGCGATGGAGTTCTTCCTGACGGCGCAGGGAGAGCTGGTGATCAACGAGATGGCTCCACGCGTGCACAACTCCGGTCACTACACGCTGTACGAAGACGGTCCGAGCCAGTTCGACCTTCACGTGCAGGCAGTGCTCGGCCTTCCATTGAGCGAGCCACGCTGCCGTGGCTTCGCCTTGATGCGCAACCTGCTCGGGCCGCGCGCCATCGCCCGCTCCCCGAGCGAGGTCGGGGACCTCCCGTCTGGCGTGAACGTCCACTGGTATGGCAAGGGCCAGGCGCTTCCCGGCCGCAAGATGGGGCACCTCACCGCACGAGCTCGCAATCGCCGGGAGCTCGCTGCGCTCAGGCTCTCCCTGCGGGAGTTCGAGCAGGCGCTCTGGTCTGAGCTGCGTCGCGAGGGGCGCGTCGCATGACTCGCACTCCACGGGTCGCGATCATCATGGGCTCCGACTCCGACCTGCCGACGATGCAGCTCGCCGCCGAAGCGCTGGACGACATGCGCGTGGAGCATGAGATGCGCGTGATCTCGGCGCACCGTACGCCACTCGAGATGGCCGAGTTCGCTGCCTCCGCCGCCAGTCGCGGGCTGTCGGTGATCATCGCCGGCGCCGGGGGAGCCGCCCACTTGCCCGGCATGGTCGCAGCGCACACGGAGCTTCCCGTCATCGGCGTCCCAGTCCCCATCGGCCAGCTGCAGGGCATGGACGCGCTGCTCAGCATCAGTCAGATGCCCAAGGGGGTGCCAGTCGCCACGGTCGCTATCGGAGGCGCGTACAACGCAGGTCTACTGGCCGTGCAGATCCTCGCCGCCGGTGGCGCACGCGCCGACCAGGAGCTGCTCCAGCGGCTACGGGCGCACAAGCAGGCGCTTCGCCAACGCGTCCTGGCCATGCGCCCCCTGTGATGACGCGGCCGCGGCGCCCTCTCCCTTTCGGCATCCAGCGTCCCGGCCCTCCGTCTCATCAGCCCTCGATGCCGTACAGCTGGTTGAGGATCCGGGCTCATCGTATAAAGTGAATTCACTTCACATGTCGACCAGTCAGCCCGCTGCCCCCCCCTCGCGGGGCCGTCGAACCCGAGAACGCCTGGTCGGCGACGCGGAGGCAGTTCGGCATCAACGTATCCGCACGGATAATCAGGTGCGCGGTGCGACGAAGAACGTGACCCGGGGACAAGCCCTGGGGCGCGTGCCGCCACACATCGACGCCGAGCTCTGCGGGGCGCTCCTGATGGGCGGCGTGAGTCAGGCGCTACACAGCGCCCTGAGGCGCAGACGAAAGCTGCCTCGGGAGCGCGTCATCGGAGAGCTCCAGCGCTTCATGCAGCGCGTTCTGTGCATCCAGGATCGGGGGTGAGGGATGAACCGAGAGAAGCAGCTAGCGCTGTTGGCGACCTCGCTCGAGCGCGCCACGCACAACCAGCGCCCGCTGAAAGGCGACGAGGTACTGGTCGCGACTCGAGACTACACCGACGAAGCGCGCTTCGAGCGCGAACGCGAGCGGGTGTTCCGCCGCGCGCTGAATCTGGTGACGCTCTCCTCGCGAGTCGCTCGCCCCGGCGACTTCATCACCGCGGAAGTCGTCGGAGCCCCCGTGCTGGTCGCGCGGGGAAACGACGGTAGACTCCGCGCCTTCCTCAACGTTTGCCGTCATCGCGGAGCGACGGTCGAGCTTAGATCCTCCGGGAACTGCAAGCGCTTCGTGTGCCCGTATCACGCCTGGACCTACGAGAACACCGGGCAGCTCCGACGCGTTCGGCACCAGGAAGGCTTCCCGACGCTCCGGATGGAGCAACATGGACTGGTGGAGCTGCCCTGTCAGGAAGCCGCCGGCCTGGTCTTCGTGTGCCCCACGCCGAATAGCTCCCCGCCACCGCTACCGGAGGCGCTCGTGGAGGAGCTGGAGCAAGTGCTCGGTCCCTGCCCCACCGTCCATGCTTCGACCACCCGCGCCTGGGCCGCCAACTGGAAGCTGGTGGTCGAGGGCGGCATCGAGTCGTACCACTTCAAGATCGCCCACAAGGACACCATCGCTTCCGTCTTTGGCGATACGAACTCGACCTGGGAGCCCATCGGAAAGCACCTGCGGTCGGTGTTGCCAAAGGCCTCGATCCTGGAGCTCCAGGGTCTACCCCGAGAAGGCTGGAGCCTGCGAGAGCACACCCACGTCGTGTACACCCTCCACCCCAACGCGATGATCCTGCTGCAGAAGTCCCACTTCGACCTGATCGTGCTGACTCCGCTCGCCGTCGATAGCACGCAGATCGAGGTGCTGACGGTGGGTGCAGCGCCGCCCCAGGGCGATCTCTCCCCCCAGGCCCGAGCCTTCTTCGACAAGAACCACGCCTTCTCGCTGCGAACGCTGGATGAGGACTTCGCCATCGCCGAGCAGATCCAGCGGGGCCTTCACACCGGCGCGAACACGCACTTCCGCTTCGCGCGCTTCGAAGATGCCCTCAGCCACTGGCGCGCGCAGCTCGACGCACTCATCGGCTGAGTCGAGGTCGCTCGGGAGCCGGTCCAGCCGTCCTGACATTTCCACGCAGCAACGTCGAAACGGCAAGGGATCGGCGGAATCTTGCCGATTGGCGCGTTTTGCCGCAGGCGATCCTCGAGGTGTCCCTGTCAGCGCGGGCGCTTTCATGTAGGGTAAGGACCTGGCGCATCGCGAGCTGGGTGCGCTCGTCGATGGAGCCTGGATGATCAAACGCCGCCTGCACCCGATACTCGTTCTCCTCGCCTTGATGCTCGTCGCGCTCTCGGCGTCGGCGGAGCCCGCCGGAGCCTCGCCCGAGCGGACGCTCGTCGTCGGAGTCAAGGTCGCGCCCCCGTTCGTCATCCAGGAGGGCGATCGGTACCGGGGGCTCGCCATCGACCTTTGGGAGGAAGTCGCCCAGGATCACGGCTGGAAGTACAGCTACAAGGCGTACGACCTCGAGGGCTTGCTCGGTGCCGTGGAGCAACAGCAGGTGGACGTCGGGCTGGGCGCGATCACCGCAACCGCGGAGCGTGAACGACGCATGGACTTCGCTCACCCCATCACCAGCTCGGGCCTGGGCGTCGCCGCGCGGAAGGAAGAGGGCGCCGGCTGGCTCGCCGTGGCTCAGGCGCTGGTCTCGCCAGCCTTCCTCAAGGTCATCGGCGCGCTGTGCCTGTTGCTGCTCACGGTCGGGCTGCTCGCGTGGCTGTTCGAGCGCAAGCGCAACCCGGAGAACTTCGGCGGCAGCCATCGCCAGGGGATCTTCGCGGGGTTCTGGTGGGCGATGGTCACCATGACCACGGTCGGCTACGGCGACGTCACGCCCCGCACCGTGCCTGGCCGCCTGCTGGCGATGGTGTGGATGCTCACGGCGTTGATCGTGATCTCGTTCTTCACCGCGTCGATCACCAGCGCGCTCACGGTGGGCAAGCTGAGCAACTCCATCCAGAGCGCCGATGACCTCGGTCGGGTGCGCGTCGCGAGCATCGACGGCAGCACCAGCGGACAGTGGCTGAAGAGCAACGAGAACGAGTACACCAGCGTCGACTCACTCGACGCCGGCTTGAAGGACTTGGCCGCAGGCCGCGTCGACGCAGTGGTCTACGACGCTCCGCTGCTGCGCTGGCAGATCAAGCGTGACTACCAGGGTCGGTTGCACGTACTGCCGATCCAGCTCGAGCGGCAAGACTACGCGTTCGCGCTGCCAAGCGGCAGCCCGCTGCGGGAGGCGATCAACACCTCGCTCCTAGAACGAATCAACGCAGCTGACTGGGACAAACGCCTGAAGAAGTACTTCGGCAGCAACTGATGCTCGACGATGTGATTGGGCACGAGCAAGCTTCGGTCAACCCGCCACACGCGACGAAGGGTGTTGCCATGTCCGGATTGCGCTTCGACTCCATCCTCTTCCTGTGCGTCGCCAACTCGGCGCGCTCTCAGATGGCCGAGGGGCTCGGCCGGCAGCTGTTCGGCGATTCCGTGCGCGTGCAGTCAGCCGGCTCCGCGCCGTCCCGAGTCAATCCGTTCGCCATTCAGGCCATGAGCGAGCTCGGGATCGATCTGGGAGCGCACACGTCCAAGGCCGTGGAGAGCATCGACCCCGCGAGCGTCGACCTGGTGATCACGCTGTGCGCCGAAGAGGTCTGCCCGGTCTTCCTGTCGAGCGCCCCACGCATGCACTGGCCCTTGCAGGACCCCGATCGCAAGCACGAGACGCTCAACGACGAGGAGCGACTGCACCACTTCCGAGTCACCCGCGATCAGATCCTGATGCGCCTGCGGGTGCTCGCAGCGCTGCGCGACGTGCCCGAGGGACCGGCGCCGCAAGAGTTCCACGCCAGCATCCGCGTGCCGGATCTGCCCGCGGCAGCGCGCTTCTACACCTGGCTGCTCGGTGTGGCCCCGAAGGAGTGGACCCATCGCTACGTGACCTTCGTCAGCGAGGCGCTACGAACCAACTTCGTGATCCTGGTAGACGACGGCAATCCGCTCCACCACGACACGCTGTATCACCTGGGGATCGACGTCGGCTCGAAGGCGGCGGTGATCGCCGCCCACGAGCGCGCCCGGCGCGCGGGCTGGCCAGTTCACAAGCCCGCGCGCACGACCTGGCGAGGCACGCCGCTGCACGAGCTCTGGCTGAAGGATCCCGGAGGAAACCTGATCGAGGTCTACGCACGGCTCACGGATGCCGAGCTCCAGGAAATCCCCGAGGATATGGAGC
>JAGQIY010001446.1 GCA_020430865.1 Myxococcales bacterium | reverse complement strand
GTCCGCGCCGAGGTCGCGGAGTTCGAGCACTGGCAGGACCTGCAGGCGGATTTCGACGCCGCGGACTCTCGCGAGGAGCTGGTCGGGGCACTGCGGCGAGCGCGCTCACGGGTCATGGTGCGCGTCGCCGTCGCAGATCTCGCGGGAGAGATCGGGACGCGTCAGGCCACGCGCTTGCTCAGCGCGCTGGCCGACGAGGTCCTCCAGCACGCGGTGCGCTTCGAGCTGAGCCTGAGCGCCGGCGGCGCCCGCTTGGAGCAAGCGGACCAACCACCGCGAGGTCTCGCGGTGATTGCCTTGGGGAAATTAGGGGGGCGCGACATCGGCTATGGCTCCGATCTCGATGTGCTCTTCGTCTACGACCCCGAGGCGGTGCCCGACGGGCACGACGCGGCGCACTTCTACAGCCGCACGGCGCAGCGGGTGATCCGCCTGATCTCCGCGCCGCACGCCTCGGGTCCGGGCTATGAGCTGGATACTCGGCTTCGGCCGAGCGGGTCCCAGGGCCTCCTGGTGACCAACGTGGCGGCGTTCGCCCGCTACCATCGCGTGAACCTGGAGGAGCGGCCGGACGAGCCTCCGCGCTCCAGCGTGGTGACCAGCGGCGCGGCCTGGGAGCGCCAGGCGCTGCTACGGGCGCGCTTCTGCGCCGGCGACGTCGAGCTTGGCAAGCGCTTGCTCGAGGTCGCGGAGGTGGCCGCGTACGAGGCCGGGCCGCCCGAGGTCAGCGAGCTGCATCGGCTGCGCATGCGCATGCAGAACGAGCTCGCGGACGAGCGCGGCGGGCGCCGGGATCTGAAGATGGGGCGCGGCGGACTGCTCGACGTGGAGTTCGCCGTGCAGTGGCTGCAGATGAAGTACGGCCGCGACAGGTCCCTGCGCACCCCGGACACGCTGCTGGCGCTCTCGGCCCTGGAGCGTGGCGGCTACCTGTCACGGGAGGCCTTCAAGCTGCTCAAGGAAGCCTACCGTTTCCTCCGGCGTCTGGAGCAGCGCATCCACGTGCGCCGGGGCACCAGCTCGACGACGCTGGACCCCAGCACTGCGGAGATCGAGCAACTGGCGCGTCGCATGGGCTTTCGCTCGGCGGGCTCCAGCGCTTCTGGTGTGCGCCCTCAGGCGAGCGAGCAGCTGCTCGCGGAGTACGAGCGGGTCACGGAACAGGTGCGACGAACCTATCTCTCCGTGCTCGGGGTCGAAGAGTGACGCGCGCGGGGCTCGCGGGGGTATAACTCCGGGCCATGACCAGCGCGTACCAGGTCCTGCTGAGTGACCGTCCCCGTCGCAACCGCCGCCTCGCCGGCTTGCGTGCGATGCAGCGTCAGACCGTGCTCACTGTCAGCGACCTGGTGCTGCCGCTCTTCGTCCACGACCTACCCGAGCGCAAGCCCATCGGGGCCATGCCGGGCCACGCGCGGCTCTCGATCGAGCAGCTGGTGGAGGTGAGTCGGGAGGCCTACGAGCTGGGAGTCCCCGGGGTCGCGCTCTTCCCCGCGCTGTCGGACGACCTCAAAGATCCTCACGGCAAGGAGTCGCTGAACCCGGAGGGCTTGCTGCAGCGAGCCGTGCGAGCGCTGAAGCAAGCGCTCCCGGAGCTGGTCGTGATCACCGACGTGGCGCTGGATCCGTACTCTTCGGACGGCCATGACGGTGTGCTGGTCGGCGATCGCATCGACAACGACGAGACCCTGCCGTTGCTCGCCGGCATGGCAGTGGCCCAGGCGAAGGCCGGAGCAGACATCGTGGCGCCCTCGGACATGATGGATGGCCGCGTGGGCGCCATCCGGGACGCTCTGGACGAGGCCGGGTTCACCGACGTCGGGATCTGCAGCTATGCAGTGAAATACGCCTCGGCGTTCTACGGGCCTTTCCGTGAGGCACTGGACTCGGCGCCGCGCGCCGGAGACAAGAAGACCTACCAGATGGACCCGGGGAACTCTCGCGAGGCGCTGCGAGAGATCGCCTTGGACGAAGCGGAGGGCGCCGACTGGCTGATGGTGAAGCCGGGTCTGCCTTACCTCGACGTGGTGCGCCTGGTGCGTGAGCACAGCGCGCTGCCCGTCGCTGCCTATCACGTCAGCGGGGAGTACTCGATGCTCAAGGCCGCCGCGGCCCAAGGCTGGCTCGACTTCGACCGCTGTCTGCTGGAGAGCCTGACGTCGCTCAAGCGCGCCGGAGCTGACGTGATCTTCACCTACGGGGCCATCGAGGCCGCCAGGTTGCTGCGCGCCAGCTGAGATCGACGGGAGGAAGGGACGTGGCGGTAGGAGAGCGTTTCCTCAAGTTTCGTTGCACCGGCTGTGGCAACTGCTGCAAGGAGCCGCTGCTCCCGCTGAACGACGTCGATCTGTCGCGGCTCGTGGACCATACGGGAGAGTCGCCGCTGCGCATCGTCAAGTGGGTCACGCGTCACGAGATCGCGATGGAGGACGAACCCGAAGCCTTCATTCGCCTGCGTCAGGGCAAGCGCGTGATGGTGCTGGGACATCGTCGGGGGCGCTGTCGCTTCCTCGGCGCCGACGACCGTTGCACCGTCTACGCCGAGCGTCCGACGGGCTGCCGCGTGTTCCCCTTCGACCCAGAGTTCAAGCGCGATGGAGGGCTGAGACGTCTGAAGTTGATCGAAGCCACCGACTGCCTGTACGCCCTCGATGGCCACAACGACGTGGACGCGATGCGCAGCTTGCGGCAACGCCACAACGCGGATCAGGACGCCTACTACGAACGAATTGCCGTGTGGAATCGTGAGCAGCAGCGCCGTCAGCGCAAGGGCCTCGGCGTCGGGACGCCGCGGGCTTTCTTGAATTTCTTGGGGGTGAGGTTCCCCGCTGCCTGAACCCGAGCCGCCCCGCAGCCACCTTCCCGCGGGGACGCGCAGCGCTGCTCCGTTCGCTGCTGCGGCAGGGTGTCTCGGCCCACGACCTGCGCGCCTCACCCCCGAACCCGCTCCACGCGCCGACCCAGGAACGCCACGTCGCTCACGCCGCAGCCGGGTCTCGGCCGGCCCCAGCGCCGCGCCCCGTCTCGGAGAGCAGGCGGATCCACGCCTGTTTTGCCTGCCTAGTTTCAGGTAGTCGCACCTCGGGGCCCGTGCGAGACTGAACATCGTGCAAGCTGTGTCAGGGGGCTCATGTCGCTGAAGATCGACCAGGACCACTCGCGCTTCCGCAACATCGTGCGAGGGCGCATCCGCAAGAACCTTCGAGACTACATCTCGAGCGGGGAGATGATCGGACGCAAGGGCAAGGATCTGGTCAGCATCCCCATCCCGCACATCGACATCCCGCGCTTCACCTTCGGTCAGAAGCAGCAGGGCGGCGTCGGGCAGGGCGACGGCAAGCCAGGCGACTCGATGGGCGGCGAGGAAGGTGACGGCAAAGGCCAGGCGGGCTCCGACGCCGGCGATCACGTGCTGGAGGTGGACGTCACCCTGGACGAGCTGGCAGAGATCCTCGGGGAAGAGCTGGAGCTCCCGCAGATCCAGCCGAAGGGCAAGAGCGTCGTCGTCAGCGCGAAGGATCGCTACACGGGTATCCGTCGCGTCGGCCCGGAGAGCCTGAAGCACTTCAAGCGCACCTACCGCGAGGCGCTGAAGCGTTCGATTTCCACGGGCGTCTACGATCCGGGCAACCCGATCATCATCCCGCAGAAGGACGACAAGCGCTTCCGCTCCTGGAAGACCGACACCGAGCCGGTCGCCAATTGCGTGATCCTCTACATGATGGACGTCTCCGGCTCGATGGGCGACGAGCAGAAGGAGATCGTGCGCATCGAGTCCTTCTGGATCGATACCTGGCTGCAGAAGCAGTACCGAGGCGTGGAGAGCCGATACATCATCCACGACGCCGTCGCGCGCGAGGTGGATCGTGACACCTTCTTTCACACTCGAGAGAGCGGCGGCACGATGATCAGCAGCGCCTACAAGCTGTGCAGCCAGATCATCGACGATCACTATCCCTCGGAGGAGTGGAACATCTACCCCTTCCACTTCAGTGACGGCGACAACTGGTCGATGGACGACACCCTCAACTGTGTGCAGCTGCTGAAGCAGAAGTTGCTTCCGCGGGTGAACATGTTCGCTTACGGCCAGGTGGAGAGCCCTTACGGCTCCGGCCAGTTCATCAAGGATTTGCGTGAGCACTTC
>JAGQIY010001445.1 GCA_020430865.1 Myxococcales bacterium | reverse complement strand
CTGAAGGCCTACGAGCTGGAGCCGCAAGAGCACGCCGCCTGAACGAGCTTCCAGCCCATGAGCGTCGCTCCAGCTGGACCGACACACGCGCAGAGTATTCGGGGACTGCCTCGAAGGCGGCGGTTGTGGGCCGAAAAGCGCTCGTCTCTACTGGTGTTCCTTGCCGCTGAGTGGAGGCTTGAGGCAGGCTAACCGGGCTATGCGAGGGCTGACGAAACTTGGCGTGCTGAGCCTCGGCTTGGCGGCGTTTCTTCAGCCGGCCTGCTCCGGGGACGACGAGCAAGCGAGCCAGGGCGGCGGAGACCGTTTGGTGTGCGAAGGCGTGAACACGGTCTCGGCCGAGTCGCGCCTGCTCACACGGCTACAGTACGACAACACCATCCGCGACCTGATCGGGCTCGACCTGCGGCTGGCCGAAGACGTGTTTCCGCTCGAGAACACGGCGAAGGGCTTCAGCAACAACGCCAGGGCCCATCAGGCCTCGCCGCTGGGGGTGGAGAAGTACCTGGAGGCCGCGGAGTCGATCAGCGCCGAGCTCTCCAGCGACCAGCTGGGGGCGCTCGTCCCGTGTGACGTGGCGAGCGCCGACGAGGCCTGTGCTGCTCGGTTCGTGACCGACTTCGGGAAGCGCGCGTTTCGGCGTCCGCTCACGGAAGACGAGGCGGCTGGGCTGCTCAAGGTCTTCAAGGACACCGCGCCGAAGTACGGGGCAGAGGAGGGCCTACGCTTGGTGTTCCAGACCTTCCTGCAGTCGCCGCAGTTCCTGTATCGGCCGGAGTCGATTTCCGTCGCCACCAGCGAGACCGGAGCGGTCCAGCTTGGGTCGTATGAGATGGCCGCACGCCTCTCGTACTTTCTGTGGAACAGCATCCCCGACGACTCGCTCTTCACGGCGGCCGACAACGACGAGCTACGCACGGCGGAACAGATCGAGCACCAAGCCCGCAGGATGCTCGAGGATCCCCGGGCGCGCGCCGTCGTGCTCGATTTCAATCGTCAATGGCTCGGCCTCGACCGCCTGACCAACGTGGTGCGTGAAGAGACCCCGGGCGTGGATTCGGGGATGACCTTCGATTCCATGCAGCTGCCTTCTGCCTGGACAGAGTCCCTGGAGAGGTTCCTCGGGGAAGTCGTGTTCGATGGCGAGGGCTCTGTCCACGATCTGTTCACCTCACCCGTGGTCTACGTCGACGCCGAGCTGGCGAAGCTCTACGGCGTCGACGCGCCAGCGGAAGGTTTCGCGCGGGTCGAGCTGGACGCCAAGCAGCGCGCTGGCCTGCTGACGCAACCAGCGATGCTCGCGATGTTCTCTCACCCCGATCAGTCTGCCCCGATCAAGCGTGGGGTGTTCATCCGAGAGCAGGTCCTGTGTCAGCCCATCGACCCGCCGCCGCCGTCCGTCGATCAGACACCGCCCGACCCCGACCCCAACCTCACCACGCGCGAGCGCTTTGCCGAGCACACCTCGATCCCGGGCTGCCACGACTGTCACAAGAAGATCGACGGCATTGGCTTCGGTTTCGAGAACTACGACCAGCTTGGGCGATTCCGTGCGGATGAGTTCGGGATACCGATCGATGCGTCGGGGGAGGTGCTGGAAGCCACCGAGGAGCGGCTCAACGGCAAGTTCGATGGTGCGGTGGAACTCTCCAACCGCCTGGCGGATAGCGCGCAGGTCGAGGACTGCATCGCCACCCAGTGGTATCGCTACGCGACTGGGCGTGTCGAGAACGACGCCGACGGTTGCAGCCTGCAGCAAGTGCAGGACGCGTTCCAGGCCTCCGGCGGCAGGTTCAAGGAGCTCCTCGTCGCGATCACGCTGAGTGATGCCTTCCGCTACCGGCGTCCGGGCAGTCAGGACGGTGCGCAGTGACCAGGGATGAGAAGGACATCGCAGCGAGGAAGGCGGCCGCTGGTCGGTCTCATGATTTTACCTCGCGGAAGCGAGCGACGCTGCGTCGCCGGGGGTTCCTGAAGGGCGCCGGTGGGCTCGCCCTCGGGCTCCCGCTGCTGCACAGCCTCGAGGTCGAGGCCGACACACCGCCGCCGATCAAGCGCCTGGTGTTGATGTACAACCCGAACGGCACCATCGAGGATGCCTTCTGGCCGACTTCTGGTGGCGAGACCGACTTCGTCCTGGGCGAGATGCTCTCGCCCCTCGAGGCGTGGCGAGACAAGCTGTTGCTGACGCGGGGCATCGACCTGAAGGTGACGTCCACGGGACCCGGAGGGCCACATCAGCGCGGCATCGGCGGTCTCTTCACCGGCAAGGAACT
>JAGQIY010001444.1 GCA_020430865.1 Myxococcales bacterium | reverse complement strand
TCGGCCACCAAGGTTCGCAGGGCGCGTGCATCACCAGGCGGGGGCAGCAGCGCGACGTTGTTCACGACTCACCCCCTGCGCGCCGAGTGGCCAGCTGCACAACGGTTCCAGCGGGGCCTCTGGCGGTCCTACGCGCCTCGAGCTCGGTCGCCAGCTTGAGCACGACATCCCACCGCTGAGCGGCCGCAGCGAGCTCCAGAGCGCGGGCCAGAGCGGTCTCTGTGATACCGTTTCCGTGTGGTGCGGAATCGTCCCCTGAATCGTCCAGAGGGTCGATTTCGGACGTTTGAGGGCCGGTTTCGTGTAGGTGTGAGTCGGAGCGGATCTGCGTTTTCCTCGATGAAACCGGGGCTTCGCTTTCCTTTCCTTGCGGAACTGACGGGTTCGAGTCCCGTCCGCCCCGCCAATGCTCGAGGCCAGCCTTCAACGGCTGGCCTTTTCGCGTTTTGTCCAGCCCTCTCTGACCTCGCGCCTGGCTGCGGTCGGAAGTTACGGGCAGGCGCCGTCGAGAAATACCGGTCCCGCAGTGGGTGCCGTGCAGGCGTCCACGCAGCCGCCTGCCGAGCACGGCATCAGGCTCAAGCTCGACGCAACCGGGCACGGCAACACCCAGCAAGCCGCGGCCTGGCAACTCGGTTCCGCTGAGAAGCACGTCGCGGTGGGATCACCGCAGGGCTGGCCGTCGGCGCACTCCACGGCCACCCCCGCCTCGCACTCCCCTGGATGCAGCTCCCCCACTCCAGCCTGAGCACGCACACAAGCGCTCCAGTAGGTCAAGCCGTCGCAGCCGCAGGTCGGCTCGAAGGCACCATCACAGCTCGAGGGCGACGACTGACAGCTGCCGCTGAGGGATCCGCAGCTGTCAGGCTCGCAGTACGACGAACCGCCACAGCCGCTGCCGACCTCGCAGGGCACGCCCCCACTCCCGGCGAGTCCGCTCCCGCCAGCGCTCCCACCCACGGCGGCGCTGCCCGCGAATCCAGTGCCAGCCGACCCACCCTGGGCGCCGCTGCCAGCGAAACCAGTGCCAGCCGACCCACCCTGGGCGCCGCTGCCAGCGAATCCACCGCCGGCCGATCCACCCGGAACGCCGCTGCCGCCCCCGGAGGCCGCGCCAGCGCCTCCCACGGCGAGCCCGCCCTGGCCGGCGCCCCCGGCTCCAGCCGCTCCGGCCCCGGCACTTCCTCCGGGAACCGGCTGCTCGCCGCTGGCAGCCAGCGTGATCACCTCCGAGCTACACCCCAGGGCGGCGCCGCAGAGGAGCAGACAGACGCCTCGGGCCCTCATCGTCGACCCCCGAACTCAGCCCCGAAGCTGACACCTACCGCAGGCCGCAGCCCACCTTCACGCACCAGGGTGCGCTCCGCCCCGGCCTCGGAGATCCCGTAGCCCGCGGGTGATGCATCGTAGTCGAGCGCCGCGTCGACACCGAGGGCGAGGTGCTCCTGCACCCACCAGCGCAGACTCGTCTGGGTTCGCCAGACCAGGTCCCAGTGCGTGCCGGGTTCGCTGGTCACGTAGTCGGGCGCGGCGAACCGCACGTTCGCAGTCGACCACAGCAGGGTCGGTCCGGAGGCCAGTTGCCACTCCAGAACGCGACGCTCCAGCAGCGAGACACCAGCCATCGCCCACACCTCTCGCGTTTCCACATCAAAATTCAAGCTGACGGTGTCGCGCTGGCCGTCGGCGTAGTAGCCGAATCCAGCTTGGACGCCGGGGGAACCCACGAACTCTCGCTGCCTGGCCGCGACGGACAGCGACGTCACTTGCCGTCCGGGCAGGTCGGGTGACCACCAGCGAACGGCGATCCCCGGCTCGACGCCCAAGGCCCAGCCGCGCTCGCGCGAGCGCTCGGCATCTCCGTGGGGCGCCGTCGCGTCCCGGGGGGCCCACGTACCCAGTACGCCGAAGCCAGGCTCGTCCCGGGCGCGCGGACCCGAATCGGGCACGGCGGGCGCCGCTGGCTGAGCTGCCGCGACGGGCGCCGCCGCCTGAGTCGTCTGGCCATTTTCTCCGCTCGCTTCAGGGGGGGAGGACGGCACCGCAGCGAACGACTCGATCGCTGCGGGTCGCTCGGGTACGAGTCCGAGCCCGGTCTCCAGCGCCGAACGGATCAGGAGCGTGAGCTGCTCCTCGAGCACCGCCTCGCTCGCGCTTCCGAGCCGGCGCTGCTCGAGAACCCGCCCCGCACGTGCATCGACGACCAGGAGGCCGACCCCCGAATCGGACACGTCGATGCGTACCCAAGCGACCGCGGCGCGATCGCTTGGAGCTACTGACTCTGCTCCCCCACGGGCCAGCTCCACGCCGAGCGCGAGTCGCCCTAGCGACTCGCGCAGGCTCGGCTCCAGGCTCGGTAGCCCCTGGCCAACGACCTGAACCACCACACTCGAGCGTCGCCCAGCGCTCGGCTCCGCGAAGCCCGAAGACGCCAGGAGCATCGCGGCGATGAGGCACGCCCAGCCTGTCTTCAATCGGCCCCCAGCTCCGCCAGGCGCGCGCGCGCCACCGCTGCCTGGGGCGAGTCGGGGAAACGACGCAACAGATCGCGCCAGACCGCGCGCTCCGCGTCGAGCTTGCCAGCGCGACGCAGCGCCTGGGCTTGACCCACCAGCGCTACCTCGCTGAGCGGCCCGGCGGTCGCCGCCGCCTCACGGAAGCCACGCTCGGCAGCCCGAGCGCGCCCCAGGTCGAGCAACAACCGCGCCCGCACCGCGCGTGCCGTCGCTGCCTCGACGCTGCTGGGATGGCGCTCGATCAGCCGCTCGTAGAGCGCCAGGGACCGCTCGTAGTCTCCATCCCGGCGCGCCGCTGCAGCATCGGAGAACAGGCTGGCCGCGGTCGGGTGCGCCTTGGAAGGCCGGGGACTGACCCGGGGTGGAACCGCCGCGCTGGGCACTTCGCCAGCAGGCGCTGCGCTGGCGCTGGGCACTTCGCCAGCAGGCGCTGAGCTGGCGCTGGGCAGCTGCCTGATCCCGTTCGGCCGAGACCGGTGTACCGGGATCCTCGGCGTCGAAGACGCGGTCACGTCGGGTGGAATCGTCACCGGAACCTGCGCCGGAGCCTGCCAGGGTAGGCCACCACCAAGCGCCGCGGCGCCCCCCGCCAGCAACAACGCACCGACCACGATGCCCGCCCTCGGGACCAGGCGCCGCGCGCGACGGGCAGACTGGGGTGCGCGGGGCGGGCTGCGCTCCAGACAAGGCTCGGGCTCCTGCTGCCGCTCCGCGACCTCGTCGATCAGGGCGCGCTCGAGGGCGCACTCTCGGGCCAGCAGGCGCTCGATGCGACAGGCAGCGCAGCGCTCCAGGTGAGCCTCGAGATAGGCGCGCTCCTCTGCAGTGAGGATCCCTTCGCGCTCGCGGTCGAGCAAGTCCTCGGGATGGATGTCAATCATGCTCGACCCCCAGCTCGAGCCGCAGGCGCGGATCCTCCTCGATGCGCCGACGCAGCGCTTCCTTCGCCAGGCGCATCCGGCTCCGCACCGTGTTCACGGGCGCGTCGGTGATGCGCGCCACCTCCTGCAAGCTGTAGCCGAGCAGGGTGCGCAGCGCGAGTGTATCCGCGAGGTAATCTGGCAGCTCATCGAGCAACGCGCGCAGCACCTCCCGGCGCCGCGCAGCCGCCGAGAGCTCACTCGGGCTCGGGCTCAGCGCGGGAGTCTCGCCCTCTGCAAGCTTCTGCCCCTGCTTGAGCTCGCGCATCGACCGGCGCCGACTCGCCAGCGCGATACGCAACGCGATGCGTG
>JAGQIY010001443.1 GCA_020430865.1 Myxococcales bacterium | reverse complement strand
GCAACGGTCGAAGCCCCCAGGGGCCCGCTGCTGGAGCTCTTCGAGCACCGTCTGACCGAAGCGGCCGAAGCCGGCCAGCACCACGCGGTCTCGGGGCAGCGTCTCGTTGAAATGCTTGAGCACGCGCGTGTCCACGAGATGCCGGGCGGCGATCTGATGCGCGTTGAAGATCGCACAGGTGCGTGCGACGAGCGTGTGAGCCATCCCGAGCATGAAGCGCAGATCCGCGACGTGCACCACGATCTTGCCCTCGAGCCGTGGCGCGAGGTCCAGCACGCGCGTCGCCGCGTCCAGGTTCGAGAAGTCGTTGTCGCTCAGCAGCACCACGCGCGCCGCGCGGTCCAGGCGGATGCGCGCCAGGATCGCACTGCTGGCGATGTCTCCTTGCACTATTTCCGCACGATAAACCTCTCGGGCCTGATCGGAGAGCGACTCGCCGATGCGGGGGTCTACGATGACCACCGGAACGGTGGGCTCCAGCTTGCGCAGGCGCTTCAAGTAGAGCAGCGCGAGGCGACTGGATCCGCTGATCACCACGTGGCCGCGCAAGCGACGCAGACGCCACGACTGAGGCTCGAGGACCTTGAGCACCCCTTCGATGACCGCGCTCGCGGTGATGGCAGGAGCCACGAAGTAGACCAGCCACAGAAGGTCACGGCCCCAGGCCGGCCCGCCACGAGGCATGCCCAGGTCGAGTCCGCCGAGCACGAACAGGCCGATCGCGTAGTACAGCCGGGTCAGCACCCCCGCCGTCGAGACGCCGGGGCGGTCGGTCAGCTCGACGCCGCTGGACAGCGCGATGAACCCAGCGACGAAGGTCAGCAGCAGCAAGCCGCCCCGCCAGCCCATGGGCTTGCTCGAGCGAATGCGATCGAGCCAGGAGCGCCTGACCAGGTGTCGGAGCTTGGGCGAGGTGCGACTGCTGCCTGGCTCGACCCGCGAGCTGGGTGGTCCGTGCTCACCAAGCAGACCGGGCACCGCTCTGCTGTCGATCGGAGGGCCCTCGCCAGAGCCGTCCAGGCTCGAGAACTCGCCCCCTATCGAGGACGAGGGGCGGGGGTCGCTGACGGGCATCGGCAGATACTATCGCACAGCGGCAGCGAACGCCGTTCCGGGCGCGTCGGCGCCGCTCTCGACGACCTTGCCCCCGCTGACGGCGGTCGAGTGTGGATACAGGACAGCGACGGCCTGCTTGGAAGGATCTGTTGTGAGCAGCCTGCTCCACTCAGCGTCGCGGACGCGGGCGCCCGCATGATAGAAGTACAGGTTTCGATGCGGGTCACCGGGGGACACAGCAGCTGGGATCGCAGCGGTCAGGTGGTGGGAGACCGCTACCAGCTGCTGCAGGTGCTTGGTCGAGGTGGGCAAGGCATCGTGTACGAGGCTCGCGACCAGCGCTATGGCGACCTCGTCGCGATCAAGGTGCTCAACGACGTGCTGACCAGGGATCCGGACTTTCGCGAGCGGATGTTCCGTGAAGGGCGCGCGATGACCCAGCTGACCGGGACCTCGGCAGTTCGCGTGCTGGATCAGGTGTGGTCCACGGATGGTGCGCTGTGCCTGGTGATGGAGCGCCTGTGGGGCATGGAGCTCGATGATTTCCTCACGGATATTGAGGCGCGGGGCGAGCGGATGAGCCCGGCGTTCCTGCTCGAGCTGCTCGCTCCCGTCGTGACCACGCTGGAACGCGCCCATCAGCTGGGCATCGT
>JAGQIY010001442.1 GCA_020430865.1 Myxococcales bacterium | reverse complement strand
CCATGGATGACCGACAGACGCCGGTCCATCCCTACGACGACGAGCTCTTGCGCGCCCAGCGTCGGCGCCGCTGAAGGCTCGAGCGCGCGAGAACTCAGGCTCGGAGTCGCCAGCCAGGTGCGGGGCGCGGTCGACGCTCGGCCCTGGCGCGTCGGAAGAAAAATCCACGCGGAATCACTATCGGCTCTCGATCCTCTCGCGGCACTCCGTGTCCTGCTGTCTTGCCCGCGCGACGCGCCACGCCTGATCCCTTCGCAGGTAGACGTAGAAGGGAGAGCCGCCATCGAAGCGGACCTCGAAGCAAGCGTCGCTGAAGCCGCCTGCCATCCCTGTTATGACCTGACCACGGCTGCGCTCCGCGGCGTCCAGGAACGGTCGCTCGATCTGCGCGGTCGGTGTGCTCTGCTGGACGACCTGCGCGGAGTTCTTGCTGCGTGCAGCGCTCAGGAAGCGGGCGAGCGCTTCGTGCTGCGCCCGCTGCTGGGGAGCCAGGAAGAGCATGACGAAGAGCGCTGTCGGGATCTGGAGCACTCCAATGAGTCCCATCACCAGCGCGAGGGTGCGCGTGTGGATCGGCCTGAGGATCGTCGCTTCGCTGGGGCGTGCTGGGTCGTAGCGAACCGCTATCGAGTCCCCCAGGTGGTACGCCGCACCCAGCCCTTCGCGGAGCCGGTACGGTTGGCCGCCGACGAGGATCTCTCCGCCTGGTGAGAACTCGATCACGGCCATGCGCGAGCTGGAGTCCGCGTCGATGGAGATGACCACCCCCTGGGTCACGCGGTACGCGCGCTGCTGTCGCCGATACACGAACCACAGCCCCACCCCTGCGACGACCAAGACCACCCCGATGAGCAGCACGCCGCCTCCGAGCAGGAACAGATCCATGCTGGGAGTCTACCCGAGCGCCAGCGGAGAACGCTTCGACTTCGATGTCAGTCCGTCCGAGAGCTGATGCGGCCGGCGCAGCTGGGGTCGTGATCGCTGGCGCGAACCAGCTGCCAGCTGGCGGGCTCGACTTCCGTGGCCTACATGTTGCGGCGGTATTGGCCCCCCACGCGATATAGAGCCTCGCTGATCTGTCCGAGCGTGCAGACCTTGGTTGTCTCCATCAGCGCCTCGAATAGGTTCCCGCTCTCCACGGCCGTGCGCTGCAGGTCGCTCAGCGCCTTGGCGCCACGCTGCTGGTTGCGCAGCTTGAAGGCGTCCCGCGAGGAGATCGCGAACTCCTTCTCCTCGGTGGTCGAACGAATCACTTCCGCGGGGATAATCGTCGGGGAGCCCTTGTCGTCGAGGAAGGTGTTGACGCCCACGATGGGCATGCGTCCGTCGTGCTTCAGCTGCTCGTAGTACAGGCTCTCTTCCTGGATCTTCGAGCGCTGGTACATGCGCTCCATCGCGCCGAGCACGCCGCCGCGCTCGGAGATGTTGCGGAACTCGGTCAGCACTGCCTGCTCGACCAGGTCGGTCAGCTCTTCGATGATGAACGCGCCCTGCAGCGGGTTCTCGTTGGTGTTGAGGCCCAGCTCCTTGTTGATGATGAGCTGGATGGCCATCGCGCGGCGCACGCTCTCTTCGGTCGGCGTGGTGATCGCCTCGTCGTAGGCGTTCGTGTGGAGCGAGTTGCAGTTGTCGTAGAGCGCGTAGAGCGCTTGCAGCGTCGTGCGGATGTCGTTG
>JAGQIY010001441.1 GCA_020430865.1 Myxococcales bacterium | reverse complement strand
CCCGCGCTTTCATCACTCGGTGAGCGCGATGTCGAGGCCGTCGTCGCGCTGTGGGTGCGCGCGGATGGTGTCGAGGAGCTACCTCCTGAGCTGGGGGAACGACTTTGCGCAGTGCGCGTACCCGCGGGAGAAACTCCTGCACGCCTGAGGCTTCGGAAGCTCCTCGTGTGCTTCGAGCACTGGCCTCCTATCCGTGGGGAAGTAGTCGCACCGAAAGCCTTGGAAGGCGTCACCAGCACGTCGCCAACCGTTGAGTTCGAGTCGCGCGCAGGTGGTTTGTTGTTTTGGTCCGCGCTCTTGGAAGCGACGGACGTGTTCACGCAGCTCGCGAGCGCTTGTCCTCACCCCCGAACCTTGAGCTCGGTGCTGTGGGCGCTGGCGCGGAGCCTGGAGTCTCCGGCGCTCGACCCGCGCGATCCGTTGTTACTGCGCTTCTGCGGTGAGCTGCCGAGCGCGCGTGTGTCACCAGGTCAGGTGCTGCAAGGCGCGGAGCCGGAGCCGGTTCACCGACTAGCACTCCAGCTCGCGAAGCTAGAAGAGCCGGACCTCCAGCTCACACGTTGGGGCGACGGTTGGCTCGCGACGACGAACACGCTCGTCGTCGACTCCGCCTTGGAAGGCGATCCCGAAGAGGCTCTGCCAGCAGTCGTGCAGCGGTTCCGAGAGCGCACGGGAGACGCGCCGCAGAGTGTCGAGCTGCTCGGCACCCCGGCTGAATCAGCGCGTGTCTCGATGGAGTTGCTGGATTCACCGTCTCTGCCTGACCCGTGGCGTCCCGCGATGCTGGCGTTGGCAAGCGTCATGCGGCAGCAGCTGGTTGCGAGCTATGGAGTCGACCTAGAGGGGTTGCGCGGTTGGAAGGCGCGATTGGTCGTTAGTGGTGGGAACGCGATGCTGGGGATCCAGGGTCGTGACGTGCGTCGAGTTGGCAGTGGTTCGTGGGTCGCTGAGAGCGTCTCGAGGTTTGGGTTGGGTGAGGGGCTGATGGTGCGCTGGGAAGGGGACGGATCTCGCCGGTGAGGTCACCAACTCGAGCTTGCACCGCCGCCTCCAAAACTACCTCCGCCTCCGGAGTAGTCGCTGCTACTCGACGAGCTTCCGCTGTCCCAGGTGGAGGACGAGGACGATGAGCTCCAGAGCGAGCCCGAATCGGAGGATGACGAACTCCAGAAGGACCCGGAGTCCGTCGAAGGCGAGAATGGGTTCCAGAACGAATTGTCGCGAGAGAATCCTCCCCAGCTAACCCCACCGCCGCCCGACGAATTCCAGCTGGCGTGGAGCAGGCCGAGAATCAACGCACCAAACGCGCTCACGTAGAGCGCGGTGTCCTGCATCAGAGCGAAGCAGGCGAACACGATCCCAAGCAGGATCACGACGTGTCCCAGCGAGCTGATTGAACGCCACAAGAACCTCCACCCGGCGATCGCGCCGACCAACCCGCACAGCCCGAACTCCGGCCCCCAGCCCATGAGTTGGCCAATCAGAGCACTGACGACGACTGCGACGCCCACGGTGATCACGAAGGCTCGCACCCTTAGAAGCTCGAGTAGCGATGGCTCACGGAACGGCGCCCAGTCGAGATCCTCCTCCTCGTCCGCGTTCGGGTCAGCGTCCTCGTCGGTGTCTTCGTCTTCCTCAGTCGCCGCGCTCTGGGTGTGCTTGGACCAGCCAAGGACTCCGATCACAGACGCCAGCAGGAACAAACCGATGAAATGCCAAGGCGCCGGCACGGCCGGCTCGGGAGGCGGGCGCGGCGGGACGTATCCTTGAGGAACTACTCCGCCCGTCTTCTTCATCAACTTTCCGCAGATCTCTCGTGCAGCCCCGGCGTAGTCGCCTTTTCGCAGCCGCGGCCTCACGTCATCGAGGATCCTCCGGGCCTCGGCGTCCGTGATCAGCGTCTCCGCGCCGTACCCCAGCTCAATCCGCATGCGGCGGTCCGCCACCGCGACCACTACCAGGATTCCGTCGTCTGCACCCGCGCGACCGCCAGCCCACCGCTTTGCGACCCGCAGGGAGTAGTCCTCGATGGGCTCACCCAACGTGGAGCTGACGGTCAACAGCGCAATCTGGGCATGGTGGTCGGTGGAGTGGACGACCAGCAGATCGTTCAGCTCGCTCTCGACGTCGCTGTCCAGCACCTGCGCCAGATCGGTCACGGGATGCGTGAGGACCGGAGCTGCTGTCTGGGCGAGCGAACGACTGGGCCACGCCCAGATAACGAGCAGCAGCAGCCAGACCCGAAAGGCGCGAGAGGGCCGCATCACCACTCCGCCTCGTTGGAGAGCGGCTTCGACTTGGGCAAGCCCCATAGCTTTGCGGAAAAGCTGCCCCACGCACTTCCGGCAGCCGAGTTGTAGCGCTGCGCCGCTTGGTCGTAGCGAGCGCGCTCGATGCGCACGCGGTTCTCCGCTCCGTCGAGCTCTGCGTCTTT
>JAGQIY010001440.1 GCA_020430865.1 Myxococcales bacterium | reverse complement strand
GAGGCGCTCGCCGCCTGGGTCGACCGGGCCAGCGCGCCAGTGAAGCCCATTGAGCGTTCGCGCCCTCGGCCGCGTGTCCGTGTGACCAAGCCGAGCTCACCGCCACCAGCGCTCGAGCGCCCGCCGATCACCGACGACCGCTTCACGCCCACCCGTCTCGTCCAAAGACTCAGCGACTCCCTTCGCGGCTACATCGAGAGCGCCTATCCCCTGAGCGATCCGACTCTGGTTCGGGCACGCCGACGACTGCTCGAAACGGAAGCCGGGGGGCATTTGCTCGCCCAAGAGCCGTTCATCGAGACGACCACGCGCTACGCCTCGTCGCCTCATGGCTACGATGAGCTCGGTCTGCCGAGCCACGTCGGCGAGTTCTTCTCCCGGCTGGCGGAGACCCCGACCGGAGCCAGCGCTCCGCAGGACGAACGGCGGATTCTCTACCCGAGCATGTACGGCCACCAGGAGCGGGCGTTCACCTCGTTCCTCGTCGAGGGCAAGGACATCGTCGTCGCCACGGGTACCGGCTCGGGCAAGACGGAGTGCTTCCTCGTTCCGATGCTCGGCTCTCTCTACGACGAGGCTCACGAGCGGCCCGAGTCGTTCGAGTTGCCTGCCGTGCGCGCGCTCATCCTCTACCCGATGAACGCGCTCGTGAACGACCAGCTCTCGCGCTTGCGCCTGCTCTTCGGCGAGCAGGCCGTCGCAGACCAGTTCGCGCAGCTGCCTTCGGGCCGCTTTCCTCGCTTCGGCATGTACACGGGCCGAACGCCGTACCCCGGGCCACGCAAGAGCGGGAAGGACAGCGACCGGGTGTCGCCGCTGCTTGAGTACTACCTGAACATGGAGCCCGAGCTCGAGCAGCGTCTCCGAGAGCTCGGACGATACCCGGCCAAGGATCTGCGAGCCTTCTTCGCCAAGAACGAGGCTCGCCGTGCGACCTACAAGACCGGGGACCGCGCCGGGAAGGAGTACACGAAGCACCACTGGGATCGCCGGCTTCACACCTCGCCGGGCGATCGCGAGCTGCTGACCCGCCACGAGATGGTGCACGGGGTCGGAACCAGGCCGGGCCACTCGCCCGACGTGCTGGTTACGAACTACTCGATGCTCGAGTACATGTTGATGCGTCCGTTCGAGCGGCCGATCTTCACGGAGACGCGCCGCTGGCTCGAACGGGACGACGCTCAGCTTCTCCTGGTTCTCGACGAAGCCCACATGTACAGGGGTGCCAAAGGCGCCGAGGTGGCCTTCCTCCTTCGGCGGCTTCGCGCCCGCCTTGGGATCCACGATCAACCCGACAAGCTCCGGGTCATCGCAACCAGTGCATCGCTCGGAACGGACGCAGCGGCGCTATCGAACATCCGCAGGTTTGCGGCCGACCTCTCGGGCAAGACCCCGGACGACTTCACCGCGATCACTGGAACCCGGGAGGTACCGGAGCCGGCGGCACCAGCGACTGGGGACGAAGCGGACCTGCTCGCATCCGTCGACCTGGACGCGCTCAACCGCGCGCTGACCGGCGAGAAGCTGAGGCAGTGCCTGACTCCCGTCCTCGACTTCTACGGGAAGCCGACGACCTCGGAGGACGAGGCGAGCCTCCTGGCATCCCTTCATGAGGCGCTGTCAGAGCGGCCGATGGTCAACCAGTTGGTCCTCGAGGCCGCCGGAAACGCCAAGGCGCTGAGCGAGCTCGCGGAGCAGGTCTTCCCAGGTCATCCGAAGCAGCAGCGCGCATTGCAGGCGCTGCTCGCCCTCGGCACCCTGGCCAGGCGCAAGCCGGACAGCCCCGGACTGGTGCCGACGCGCGTTCACGGGATGTTCCGTGGGCTCCATGGACTCTACGCCTGCGTGAACCCTTGTTGCTCTGGCCGTCAGGCCGAGCCCGGCGAGGAGGCCGTGGTCGGGAAGCTGTTCTCGTTCCCGCGTGCGACCTGCGACGCCTGCGGATCCCGCGTCTTCGAGCTCGCGTCCTGCCGCTCGTGTGGAACGCCGTACGTGCTGGCCTACGCGGAGTCCGGCACCCTCGACGTTGTCGAGTTCCTCTGGGGCGAGACCGAAGGCAACCTCGTCCGCTTCCAACTCCTACCGGTCACGCCGCGGTATCCAGAGCGCACTGAAGAGCTTCGTGTTCATTTGAAAACGGGCTACCTGGATCCCCACGTCCGCTACTCGGACGACGAGGTCCGGAGCCTCCACATCTGGGTAGACGGCGACGGGAGTCGCGAGCCCGAGTTCGGACGATGCGCGATGTGCCAGCCGAGCGCCCCGTCCCGCGCTCGCATCTACGACTTCCGCACGCGCGGTGAGCAGCCCTTCACCGCCCTCATCGAGGCCCAGTTCGCCGAGCAGGCCCCTCAGAAACTCGATCCAAAGCTGCCGAACCACGGACGCAAGGTCCTCGTGTTCAGCGACGGAAGGCAGAAGGCGGCTCGCCTTGCGCCGGCGCTCGAGCACAGCCACGCGCGCGACCTGTTCAGGCAAGTCATCGCTCTCGCAGGTCACGAGCTGCGCGACCAGGAGGGCCTCACCGGGATGCACTGGCTGTATCCTGGGGTCGCCTGGCTCTGCGGGAATCGTGGCTACGACCTCTTCCCGTCTGCCGAGGAAGTCGAGTTCCACAACCACCTGCGCCGGGTGAAGGGCAAGTCGCTCAAGGAAGCGATGAAGCTTGCCAATCGCGGTGGCCTCCGTCCGACCCGGTCCTTTGCGCAGGCGCTCTTCAGCGAGCTCACCGACCGCTACTACTCCCTGCCGTCGCTGGCTCTGGGAACGGTCGAGGAGGACCCAGACCTCGACCACGTCTTCGAGGACTTCCCGGCCGTCGGCCTCGACGACGAGGCCATCCGCGTCCTGTTCCGCTCGTGGGTTCGGCTCCACCTGGAGCGCCGCAGCTTCCGACCAGACGGCGCAGAGCTTCGCGACCTCGGTGAAGGATGGGCGGGTCCCGTCGGCATCAACGCTGAGCGAATGAACCAGGTGCTGCCGAATCGCCTCGATGAATACGTCCTCCGCGTTCTGGGCGGTGACGAGGACGCGGCGACCAAGGTCGCGAACTGGTTCAAGGCCCTCGTCCGGAACAGTGAGGTCCTCGATTTCGAGGGTGACCTCTACTACCTCCGGCCCCTCGGGCTGAGCCTGAACCTGCGCCTGGACGCATCCTGGTTGCGGTGCATGGACTGCGGCCGGATCCATCCGGAGTCGCTCGAAGACATCTGCCCCGGGTGCTGCGGCTCCCTCGTCGAGGCCGATCCGGCCTACCTCGATGCAAGGACCGGCTTCTACCGCGATCAGGTTCTACGGGCGTTCGAGCCGGCGTCGCTCGAGCCGTTCGGGTTGTCCGCCGCCGAGCACTCCGCCCAGCTCACCGGCAACGCGGACGACAGCGCCTTCAACAAGGTCGAGGAGTACGAGCTCCGCTTCCAGGACATCCCCTTGGACGGAAAGCCGCCCATCGACGTCCTCAGCTGCACGACGACGATGGAGGTCGGTATCGACATTGGGGCCCTGTCTGGCGTCGCCTTGCGGAACGTGCCTCCGCACGTAGCGAACTACCAGCAGCGCGCGGGCCGTGCGGGTCGCCGAGGCCGCTCCATCGCTTCGGTCGTGACGTATGCGCACGGCACCTCACACGACTCGCACTACTTCGAGCATCCCGCCGCGATCATCTCGGGCGATGTTCGTGCCCCGATCGTTTACGTGGAGAACCAGCAGGTCCTGGAACGCCACATCCACGCGTATCTGGTTCAGCGCTTCTTCCACGAGCGAGTCCCGACCGACACGGGCTCCAGCGCGTACATCCTGTTCGAGTCGCTCGGCACGGTGGAGCAGTTCCTCTCTGAAGCTCATCCGTGTTCCCTTGAGCGTCTCGAAGCCTGGCTGACCGACAACGAGACCACTCTGCGAGAGGAGCTGCGCCACTGGGCACCGACGTTCTCATACGGCCTCGACGAGCCCATCCCGGAGGTGGAAGAGACGATCGCAGAGGCGGTGCCACGCCTGAAGGCGCGGCTGCGGGAAGTGCTCCCGGTCGACGAGTTCTCGCGGCGCGAGGAGCTGGAGGGCCTGGAACGAGAAGCGCTTGAGCGTCGCCTCGAGGACGAGCTGCTGCAGACGCTGATCGGGCGTGCCGTCTTCCCGCGCTACGCCTTCCCCACCGACGTCGTGTCGTTCTGGGTCTCCAAGCCTCGACGTCCTGGTGACCCGACTGGCCGCCGGACGTTCGACTACGAGCCACAGCGCGATCTACAGCTCGCACTGACCGAGTACGCCCCCGGCCGCAGCCTCACCATCGACAAGTGGCGATTCGAGTCGGCCGCGCTCTTCTCGCCCTACGAGCCGACGCCAGAGCCGACCCTGTCGCGGCGCCAGCCATACACGGCGTGCCGTGCATGCAGCTTCGTGAGCCTGGACCCTTCAGCATCGGCCATGACGCTCTGCCCGTGTTGCGGGAGCGACCAGGTCGCGCACGCGGAGTTCATCACTCCGGCTGGCTTCGCACCGGACATCAACACGAAGCGGGAGGTCGATCGCGGGCAGGCGATCACCTACGCCGGGATGACCGACCGCGCGCGGCTCGAGGTCCAGGATCCGCCAGAGGATTGGCACCAGGAAGCATGCGACGGCCGGCTGCGAATCTGGACCGGGCCGAGGATGCTCGCTGTCGTGAACAAAGGCGTGGGTGAGCGCGGATTCCGTGTCTGCCCTGACTGTGGTCGTTCCGAGCCGGAGTACGGTCCGGGCTTCACGAACACGACGCTGACCAAGGGCGGCAACCCCGTGCAGCACCGGCACCCGCTCGAGAAGGGAGCCATCTGCGTCGGCGTGGCGCACGGGCCGTTCTACCTCGGCCACCGCTTCCCCACGGATGCCCTGCTGCTCCGGTTGAAGGTCAACGACCCGCTCCGGCTCGGCACCCCAACAACTCAGGGCTTGCTCAGTCGGGCCGCGCGCATGGCGCTCACTTCACTCGTCGAAGCTATTGCACTCGCGGCGTCACGCGAGCTGCAGATCGACGAGGGGGAGATCTCGGGCTGGTGGGCACCTGTGCTCGGTGGACGTACCGACGAGGCCCAGCTCTACCTCTACGACCTGCTCCCTGGCGGTGCTGGGTACGCGCGAGCGGTTGGTGACGCTCTCGAGCAGGTCCTCGACGCCACCGAGAGGCTGTTGGACGACTGCAACTGTGCGTCCTCCTGCTACCGATGCATTCGGCACTACGGCAACAACTGGATCCACGCCTCCCTCGACCGGCACCTCGCACTAGCGCTGCTCCGCCACGTCCGGACCGGTGCGGTTCCCGCGGTCAGCGATGACGACAAGAGCCAGTCGCTCATCGGGCTGCGCGAGTACCTGGGCCTGCGCGGTATTGCGGTCGAGGAAGCCGTTCGGACTGACGGTGTGGTCGTTCCGATTCAGTTCGATGCGGCCACCGGTCGGGTCTGGCTCGACGTGCACCACCCGCTGGTGGACCCGACGCTCAGCCCCTCGGACGTCACTGGCGCCGCACAGCTCGCCTTCCAGGAGGTGGTGGAGCTCGATGCCTTCACGCTTGTCCACGACCTGCCAGAAGCCGTACGCCAGCTGCAGCTGCCTGACGGAGCGACGCCATGACCAGCTTCTACGAGCTGGAGGCGCCGACCACCTGGGCCGAGCCTCCAGCGCGCTACAGCTTCTCGAGCCTCCAGGCCATCGACGCCTGCCCCCGGAAGTGGCAGCTCCTCCATTCCGAGTGGGGGGAGCACGGCCGTTTCCCTCAGCGACCGCATCCAAAGGCGCTCGAAGGCACCATCGTCCACGAGGCCATCGAGCTGCTCGTGCGGGCTCTTGGCAAGCGTGGGCTCCCCAGTATCACTTCGCCTGCCTTTCGGGAGGCCGTTGCTGAGATCGACTTCTGGGGCCACTTCGCTCGGGAGGTCGAGAAGTGGAACGCTCGGCTCGCGCGCCATCCCCGGTCCGGCCCATTCTTCGTCCTGCGAACCCCTCCGCGCGAACTCGCCAACCGAGCCATCCGGCTCTTCCGCGAACAGTACACGCCGCTCGACGCTGCCCCGCAGGCCAAGGCGTCCACCTCCGGCGAATCGGGCCCCGTCGATCCCATGGCTCTGCTCGACCAACGAGGTGCGGTCAGCGAAATCGACGTGAGCCATCCGGAGCTGCCGTTTCACGGCGTCATCGACCTCGTCGAGCTTGTCGACGGCGGCGTGCAGGTAGTGGACTTCAAGACCGGCAAGCAGAAGGAGGAACACGAGCTTCAGCTTCAGCTCTACGGCGTGCTCTGGTGGCGAAGGACCGGCGTCCGGCCCTCGCGCCTGGCGATTCAGTACCTCAACCAGCGGAGGGAGCTTCGGGTCGGCGAGGCGGACCTTGTCGCTGCCGAGCGGCGCCTGGAGGAGAGCATCGCCGACGCGGGGCGCCTGTTGGCCCGCACGCCGGCCGAGGCGCGTCCTGGCAAGGACTGCGGCTACTGTCCCGCTCGCGCGCGCTGTGGGGCCGGCTGGCGCGCGTACCAGGCGAGCCTCGGCAGACCACGGGCTGGCACAACCGACCTCGAGGTGACCGTCGGCGTGGCACCGTCGCCCAACGGGTTCGTAGGCGAGGCCGGCGGACGAGAGGTGAACGTCGTCTACGACGCGGCGGTCGGGCAACACCTGCCCGCCCTCGAGGCTGGCGCGTCGCTGCGTCTGCTCGATGTCGTCGTCCGGGACGAGGGGAAAACGTTTGAGGTCCGCCCGTGGACCGAGGTCTACGGCGTGCCGGAGGAGGCGTGATGGCGTCCGATTCCGACAAGCCTACCGACTTCTCCGCGACGGACTCGGCGCTTGGCTACCTCTACCAGATTCGCCTCGGGCTGCTGTCCTCGCTCCGACGACTCTCGAGGGACGCTTCGTTCACCGTCTACTTCGAGACCCTCGATGATGTGGTCTTCGAAGAAGCCGGGACGCCAGCCGAGCTGCTCCAGCTCAAGCATCACTGCGAGCGCGCAGCCAACCTGACGGACGCGAGCCCGGACCTTTGGAAGACCCTTCGCGTCTGGATGGAAGGGCGTGCCAACTCCACGGTCCCGACGGACGGCCAGCTCTTCTTGGTCACGACCAGTGCCGTCGGAGCGGGGTCCGCGGCAAGCATGTTGTTGGCCGAGGAGCGCGACGTAGCCGAGGCAGCAAAGCGCCTGGCGAATACGGCGACCACATCCACGAACCAGACGAACGCGCCGGCGTACACGCTGTTCAGGGGCCTGAGCGATGAGGCTCGGATCCAACTCCTGGAATCCGTGACCGTCGTGCCGCAGGCGCCATCTATCGACGATACCGGCGGCGAGCTGCGCCAGGAGGTTCGGCTGTCCGTACGACGGCAGCACGTCGATTCGTTCCTGTCTCGGCTCGAGGGGTGGTGGTTTGGACGCGCTCTCCGCCAGATGATGGACTCGGAGACGCCACCGATTCTGAGCAACGAGCTGGAATCCGAGCTCGATGACCTTCGCGAGCAGTTCAAGCTCGATGCGCTGCCCGTCGATCAGGACATCCTCGACGCCGAGGTCGATGCCGAAGCGTACGAGAACGCCATCTTTGTGCACCAGGCGAAGCTCACAGGCGTCGGCAATCGACGCGTGCTCGCGGCCATCCGAGACTACTTCCGAGCATTCGAACAGCGCTCCCGGTGGATGCGGGAGGACCTCCTGCTCGTGGGCGAGCTCGACCGGTACGAACAGCACCTACGCGAGGAGTGGGAGCTCGAGTTCGACCGCGTTGCCGACGAGCTTGGAGAGGACGCGGCCGACGACGCGAAGCGACGGGCCGCGCAGGCGATCTACACGTGGGTCGAGAAGAGCTGTTTCCCGATCCGCGAGCAGGTGAAGCACCCGAGCATGTCTCGCGGCTCGCTTCACATCCTGGCTGACCGACTGCACGTGGGCTGGCACCCGGATTTCATGGACCGCCTCCAACACCTTCTCGAGCCCACGGAGGCGTCATGAGCACCACGCCGTGGATCGAGAGACCACCAGAGCAGGCTCGGTTGTTCAACCCTGCCTTCGTCGCTGCGACCGTTTGGTCGTGCGCGCGCGGCTACGCGGGCGCCCGGGACGGCGGGCTTCCCTATGCGCTGGCGTTCGTCGGCGTGCCCATTGCGTTGCACAAGGCCACGCGCGAGGAGCTGCCCCGGTCGACCAGGACGTCCATGGCCTCATGGTTGGCAGAGAACCCTCGCGCCCTCGTCGGGTTTGCAGACCGGGCTCGCGCCCTCGTGCCTCTCGTGAAGGAGGGGATTCTCTTCGGCTCGAGTGGCCAGATGCTCACGCTCGATGACGCGCACCTCGAGGCTGCAGACCGTCCCCGTTCGATGGCGAGGTTCGAGCGCGAGGCGACGGACGAGGTGAAGGCCTGCGTCAAGAAGGCTGAGTTCGTCGGCAAGTGGTTCGCTGGCTCGGGCGACTACGCCACCATCATGGCCCTCTGGGGAGTCGCACCATGAGCATCCAGATTCTCGATATCGTGCTGTACTCGACCCAGGGTGCTCGTCGCGTCCTGTCGCTTCGACCCGGCGAGATGAACATCATCACCGGCGACTCGAAGACCGGGAAGTCAGCGCTCATCAGCATCGTCGACTACTGCCTGGGCAGCTCGAAGTGCGCCGTGCCCGAGGGGGTCATCCGCAACAACGTTGCTTGGTACGGGGTCCGGTTCACGGACGGGTCGTCGCAGCACTTCGTTGCCCGACGGTCGCCTGACCCAGGGAAGGACACCACGTCGGACGCCTTCTACGCGGTGGCAGCCGAGGTTGAGATCCCAGAAGCAGAGCAGCTCAACGCGACGACGAACATCGACACCATCGTAGAGCGACTGACCAACGTCGTCGGCATCGGCCTCAACCTGCATGAACCGCCGGAGGGCCAGACCCGAGATCCCCTGTCGGCCAAGCTCCGACACGCGCTCGCGTTCGTGTTCCAGCCGCAGAACGAGATTTCGCAGCCTGGCCACCTGTTCCACAAGCAGAGCGACAACTGGGTGGCCCAGGCCATCAAGGACACGCTGCCGTACTTCCTCGGGGCTGTGGATGACGACTTCGTCGCCAAGAAGACGAAGCTCAAGGACTTGCGTCGAAAGCTGCGTGATCGTGAGCGCAGCCTGGGGCGGCTGGAGGCGATCGCGGGCGAGGGCCTCGGCAGCGCCGCCGCGCTGATCTCGGAAGCCCGAGACGTTGGAATCCTTGCGGCGGACGCCTCTCCGACAACCTGGGAGGAGGCGATCGAACTCCTCCAAACTGCCGCGAAGGCCTCACCAGAGGAACAGCTGGTCCGCTACGAGCAGAGCACCGACCAGGCCGAGCTGGGCAGGTTGAACGGAGAGCGCGCGCGCCTCCGCGAGCAGCTTCAGCGCCAGCAGCATGAGCTGGAGGCCATGCGTTCGCTCTTGGCCGATGAAGGCGGGTTTGCCCGAGAGGCCAGCGAGCAGGTGTCTCGGCTGTCGAGCCTGAACATCTTCGCATCACCTGACGAAGAGCCATGCTGCCCGCTGTGCGACCAACCGACCTCCAGCATCCCGAAGCCGGAGCAGCTCCAGGCCGAGATGCAGCGTGCCGCTTCTCAGCTTGGAACCGTGGCGAAGCACACTCCAGGCCTCGAGGCGTTGATCCTCGAGCAGGAGGGCAGGGTCGGCGACACGCGTCGTCTTCTTCGGGAAAACCGCACCAGCCTCGAGGCCGTCCGACAGTCGGACGACCGACTCCAAGCCCTGCGCGATGCGTCTGCCCGACGAGCGCATGTCTTGGGGCGGGTCAGCCTCTTCCTCGAAACCCTGCCTCAGATCGCGGACACGTCCGAACTACGACGCGAGATCGCGGAGCTCGGCGCGGAGATTGCCCAGCTCGAAGAGGAACTCAGCGACGACAAGATCCAGGAGCGACTCGACTCGATCCTGTCGGTCATAGGCAAGCGTCTCACCGAGTGGTCGGAGCGGCTCGAGCTCGAGCACCGGGGCAATCCGTTCCGGCTGGACCTCCGCAAGCTGCAGGTCGTCGCCGACGCTGACACGGGCCCGATTCCGATGGACCGAATGGGCAGCGGCGCGAACTGGCTCGGGTGTCACCTGATCGCGCACCTGGCCCTGCACACCTGGTTCGTTCGGAAGGACCGCCCGGTACCTCGCTTCCTCTTCCTCGACCAGCCTTCACAGGTCTACTTCCCGGCCGAGCGGGACGTCGGCGGTTCAATGGCTGTCCTTGAGGACGAAGACCGACTCGCTGTCCTGCGGATCTTCGAGCTGATCCGCGACGTGGTCGTGGCGCTGGACGGGGGCTTCCAGGTGATCGTCACTGAGCACGCCGACCCAACCGAGGACTGGTACCAGGCAGCGGTCGTCGAGAGGTGGAGAAATGGCGAGGCGCTCATCCCATCGGACTGGGTCAACGGCTCCAGCGACGAGGACGAGAGCCCCGAGTAGGCGGGCTGGTTCGCCTTGGCGTCTCGCGCTCTCACTGGGGCCCTGTTTCACGCAACCACGCCCCGTCAACGCCAACGCCTGCAAGCCCAGCAAGATCAGACACTTGCGAGAACCGCCCGCTCAGCCCCGTTTCGCCGTAGCATCCCGCGAGGGGAGCCATATTCTCGCTGCCTCATCCGCAGCGACCCAAGAGTGAACGAAGCCCCGAACGGTGAGAGCCGCTTGGGGCTTCGGCCTTTCTGGGGCATGACGCGGGGTTGCGCGATGTC
>JAGQIY010001515.1 GCA_020430865.1 Myxococcales bacterium | reverse complement strand
CAGCAGCTGTGGTTGTGTAGAAGAAAGAGAAGAGTTGTCAGTGTTGTTCGTCTCCAGCAGCACCTCGTCGATCGTGGCGACTCCTTGTCCCACCAGCTGTTGGAGTTGTTGCTTCTGTTGCTCGCTGAAGTGGAATGGTTGGTCGTTGTTGGGAAGGAGACGGAGAGGATGTCGTCGGTGGTATGTTGCTAGCCACTGTTCCGCTGTTAGAGAAGACGAGTTGCTTCCTGCGTGCCCAGCATCAGCGCCAGCTGCTTCTTGTCCTCGACGTAGCGGAGAGTTGACGTCGGGAAGCCGTGCAGCGAGTCCTTGTGCTTCGCCAGGAGAGGAATGAGACGGGGGTCCTTGAGCCGGCCCAGCACTGCTGCTTCCACCAGCACGTTGACCGCTCCCCGCTTGATGCTGTGCGCCGTGAGCTGCTGCGTCTCCGGCTGCGCGCGCATGAACTTGCGCAGGAATGCTGTCGTTTGCTGGGGAGGAAGGAGAGGCGTTGCTGCTGTTGCTAGACTGCGTAGAGTGCGGCGCACCAGTTCCACGGCCCAGCCCAGCGCCGCGTCCTGCTCCACCACCACGCACCATCCGTCGGGCCGGAACTCTTGGCGCCGATTGGCCTTGGTCTGCGCCCACTGCACCACCAGGTAGCCGTCCGTCAGCATTGTTGTTCTGTTGAGGAACGACGACTTCGTGAGGTGGATCATGTCGTCCCAGCGCGACGCGGTCTTCCAGCACAGGTACAGCGCTACTGCTAGCCGCGGCTTGTTGCTGCGCAGCGCCGTGTTGACGAGGAGGAAGATCTGAGGCCGCGTCGCCGGCACCGCCTGGTTGGTCGGCCCCGTGGGCTGCGCCCGCGTTGCTGCTGCGAGGAGATCCAGCATCGGCACCTGCATGCCCAGCCGCCGCGCCGTCGCTCCCAGCGCCGAGCAGTAGCTCGCCTTGGTGCTCGCCGCCACCCGCAGGCTGCTGATGAAGGCGGTGGCCTGGACGCCCAGGGGTAGATGAGAGATGCGATGCTGCTGCGCGAAGTTCTCCACTCGAAGCAGAAGAGATCCACGCGTCGCCCACGTGCTGGTGGCCCACAGCCCGCGGATGTCCTTGGCCGCTGCTCGCAGCACCTCCGGCAGCGACTCCTCCGCTTGCTGGCGCTGCTCCTGCGTCTTGCGCGAGGTGAGGTTGGAGAGGAACATGGCGCGGGTCCACTGCGCCTCCGTGGAGAGGGCCGATGAGGGATGCGAGAGCAGGGGCATAGCCGCCGTGCTGGACGAGGTGGGCGAGGTGGGCGAAAGCTTGCGCGTGCGGGTCGTCGAGGACGGCGCGAAGAAGGCGGTTCTGGCGGTTGATGGCCGAGATGAGGGCGCTGGTCTGCGGGTCGTGATGACGGGTTGCAGCGGCAGGAGGCGGCTGCGTGCGCGCGCGAGCGGGGGCGTGGTGGGAAGAAGAGTAGTCGAAGGTAGAAGAGTAGTCATTTTGGTGTTGAGTTTGTTGTTGTTCGTGAAAATAAAATCCATTGGAATTGTAGTCGGCATTAAATTGGGGCTGGGGAGGCTCAACGCTCAGTGCGTGGCCGACGCTCCCGCCCTCGCGTTTCCCGGCCGCTGCACCGCCGTGCTGGGGTCCAGCGCCGAGCCGTTGGCGTGCGTG